>CAIYSK010000330.1 GCA_903928835.1 uncultured cyanobacterium | reverse complement strand
CTGGTCTGGGATCTCAATGGGGAACTGAGAAAAGATGACCTCGATCGCCTGCTAGCGCGTCTCAAGGCACTGGAGCTCAATTCCCAGAAGCAATAAGCGGCCGTTCAGTGCAGGCGCTGATTACGCCGCCTCAGGACACCAGCCAACCGCAACCTCCCGCCTAGGCACCCACCGAGAACACCGCCAAGTCAGCTGCTCACCTTGAGGGATCAGACCCTGTTGAATCGGGCAGGTGGAGCAGTTAATACCTGCGCGGATATGGAATTCGGAGCACGATTGGGCGAGGTGTTGGCGTAAGCCCCCTGGTTGTTACTAAAGCAGCCGTGATCCGCTGGCCCGTTGACGTTGCTGGGGATCAAACACCGCTGCGATCGTGCGCAGAAGCCAACGCCCCTCGGTAGTGACCCTTGCAGAACCTTGACCCTGGTGCTCATCCAAAGTGACCAGACCATCGGCCGCCAGGCTCTTTAGGTCCTCCCATTCCTCCTGAAAACGAGCGATCTCCACCTCCACCTTGAAGCGGCACATCACGGCCTGGATCAGGCTCCGGCGCTCCAACACATCGGGATCACGCACCATCAGCCCGCGTTCGGTGGGCAAGTGGCCCATCTCCAGGCAGCGGTAATAGGCCTTGAGATCCCTTTGGTTTTGCGCAAATAAGTGGGTGAATTGGCTGATCGCTGTGGGTCCCACTCCCAACAGCTCCAGCTCCCCGCCGGTGGTGTAACCCTGGAAATTGCGATGCAGGGATCCTTGGCGGGCTGCTATCGCCAAGCTTTCGCCTACTTGGGCGTAGTGGTCCATACCAATCGCCTCATAGCCATTGGCTGTCAGAAGCTGGTTGGCTTCCTCCAGCATGGCTAGCCGCTCCCTTGGACTGGGCAGGTCGTCGGCAGCGATCTTCCGCTGCAAGGGCAACTGCTCAGGCAAGTAGGCAAAGGAAAATAGGGAAATCCGATCGGGCCGAAGTTCCCTCACAAGGTCCAGGGTCTTACGAAAGCGCTCTGGGGTTTGCAGCGGTAAGCCACAGATCAAATCCACATTCACGCTTTTGAACTCGGCTTCTCGTAACCAACCCATCACCCTCCGCAATTGATCCACAGGCACCACCCGATTCACAGCCTTTTGCACCGTGGGATCGGCATCTTGAATGCCAAAGCTGATGCGGTTAAAGCCCAGTTGACGCAGGCCAAAGGCTTGCGGGCGGTCCACAAATTCTGGATTCACCTCGATGGAGGCTTCTAGATCCGCATCTGCATCGAAGTGCTTGGAGATGGTTTCCCACAGCAGGGTCTGCTCTGCGGCGTTGAGGTAATTCGGCGTACCTCCCCCCCAGTGGAGTTGGCTCAACCGTCGCCGTTGGGGCATGGAAGCTGTAACCAATTCCAGTTCCTTGGTGAGGGCTTCCAGATAGGGGCCTACCACCTTGGATCCAAGTTGGGTGGTGACCCGGTTGCATCCGCAGTACCAACAGGCATGGCGGCAGAAGGGCACATGCACATACAGAGAGAGTGGATGCGCGCTCGGACGCGCTAGTTGATCTGCCATCTCTTGCCAACCCATGGGCTCGAAGGCGGCCGCCGTGGGGTAGCTGGTGTAGCGGGGGACAGGTTTGTCGTGCTTCAGGAGCAGGTCGATGGGACTGGGCTTGGACGTGACCGGTGCAGATAGGGAAGTCATGGCAGGTACGAGACCAGGGCAAGGGAGGCTGGGGATGCCGGTAGCGACAGGCCGGTAGCGAGAAGCCGGTAGTGATGCAGGGGATCGCAAACGGCAAATCAGGGACGATCGCCTAATTCGGCAAGGAGGCGCTGGGTGGCATGGAAAGCCAATACGGCCTCCTCCAGCAGTTCTTCGTCTTCCCCTTCGGAGAGATCCAGTTGCTCGAAGGCCCCATGGAGGGCGCTCTTCAGCTCGACGGTGGGGCGATCAAAGGCCCAGAAGCTCAAACCCGGAAGCCCATGGCGCTGCAGGATTGCGTTGGCCTGGCTACCCAACTGCTGACCACCGGCGAGATCGCCGCCGTAGCGCACGTAGACATGGGCTAAGAAACGATGCGGTGCGTGCTGAGCCAGAGCCTTCAATTGCTCAATCCACACCGCTGCTGCAGCCGATGGCGGCCTCGAAGGCAGGTTTGCGACCAAGGCGAGGTCGTGGCGCAGGGCAGTTGAGCGCTCCAAGGACTTCCATGGAAGAGCGCCTGCGCCTAGGGCTGCGGCCAATTCCGGTCCCCATTGCTCCAGCACGGCATAGCCAGGTGCCAGCGCACGCAGCAACGTCGCTAATTGCTCTGGCTCCACCTCCCCTGCCAAGAGCGCGCGGGAAAACACCATTCCCTCCGCCTGGTGGTGGGCCGCGCCAATGCGGGCATGCAAACGCCTTACCCGTGGGCCGAACCCCTGGTGCAATTGGGCATCGCCGTCACCAGCGTGAACGGAAATCGGTTCGTGATCGGCATGGGGAGCATGGCGTGGAACGGATAGGTGGTCGGGGGCAGCAGTCATCACGAAACCTGCAAACGAGCTCACGATATAACGTTATCGTTGTAGCAAGTTGACTCGGTCGAGGTCTCCGTTTCAATTCGTAGCTCGCCGCGCCGATCCCTGCCCCATCTGTTGCCTCCTATCCCATGACCACAGCTCAATCACCCATGACGTTTGCGGCCTTGCCGGGCCACAGTGCCCTAGCGGTTCAAGACCTCATCCAGTCGGAAGTTTTTTATCGGCAGTTGGGCTTTGAATTGCTCTGGCACGATTCCGACTGGGCCTTCTTGCTCAGTCCGCAAGGTTGGGGATTAGCCCTGCTGGCGCCCAGTTACCGGGGTGCAGGCCCACACTTGGGCTTTCATGTGGAAAGTCGGGCCGATCTTGAACGCATGCGGTTGGACTGCTGCGCAGCAGGCGCTCGCAGTGTGGGCATGATCCATGCCCACCGCGATGGCAGTTCCTCCTTTTATGCCTGCGACCCCGACGGCAATGTTCTCGAGTGGGTTCAGGAACCAGATGGGGGCTTGTTGCCGGTCTTGAAAGCGATGAGGCCTTCTTAACTGTCTCCACGTCATCCTCTGCTTCAGAAGCGTTTGTTATGCAGCCATCGCTCGCAGCGTGAGCCGTGTGGCGTCATGGCGCGTAAAGCCAATGGCCTCAAGTGACTGCTCAAAAATCTCGGTGAATTCCACCATCAGCTCCAATGGGTCCATCCCAATGGTTTGCATGTCGGGCACCAGTGCTCGCAGGATTGGCAGGGTTGCTGGCAAGGCCTGGCTGCAGACGGCTGTAATCGCCTCTTTGACCGCTGAAAAGCGCTGCTTCAGCCACACTTCGCCGTAATTCAGGTGCTCCACTTCATCTTGGAGTACAGACGCTGTGATTGGACGGGCATAGGTATCGGCTACGGGCAGATAGACCCGGTAGGCCGCCACTGCAAAACACTCCACAATTAAGCACTGAATCACCAGGCAGCCAGGAAGGTCCCCGCGGCGATCACAGTCACGAAACAGCGCGTGAAGGGGAGCAAAAAGCTCCTTGGCGAACCGTGCGTCGGGTTCGGTACCTAGATTTTTTGCGCATCCCACAAAGTCGCGGGCATGGCGCCCCTCCATGGCACCAAGGCGCTTCAGCTCGCCGGCATCTTCTGGGATTGCTCGGGCTAGGAGCCTGAAATGTTGCTCAGCAAGGGCCTCTCCCACGACCACCACACCGTTGATGCGGCCGTAGGACTGACGGTAGATCTCCGTTGTGAATGGGATCGAGCTTGATGGCATGGTGCGTGTGGTCGTGGAGTCCATGGGCGGTGCAGATGGGAGGACGGGGGAAGTTGGCAGATTTGTGATTAGCGCGAAGCATCTAAGACCGGCTTGGCTAGTCGAATGCGACGGGCCAGGCCAAGGTGTTTCAGCAGCCGGATGTGTTGCCAGGTGAGGTCTATTTCCCACCACCGAAAGCCCATTCGAGCGCTGCTGGGGTAGGCATGGTGGTTGTTATGCCAACCCTCTCCGAATGTGAGGAGGGCTACCCACCAGTTGTTGCGGGAGTTGTCGTGACTGGGATGGCTCACATAGCCCCAGCGGTGGGTGGCTGAATTCACGAGCCAGGTGAAGTGGTAGACCAGCACCAGGCGCAATGGAATGCCCCACAGCACGAGGGCCCAGCCTCCCGCTCCCGTGGCTTGACCCAAGCCATACAAGACGACCGCCAAGGGCAGCTGGAGGAGCAGAAAATTGCGGTTTAACCAGCGCAGGTAGGCCTTGCCCTGCAGGTCGGGTGTGAGCTCTACGACGTACGCCATGGCGGGCACATCCCGCAGCATCCAACCGAAATGACTCCACCAAAACCCGAGCTTGCTGTTGTGGTGATCCGCCGGATCGTCGGAATGGAGGTGGTGATGGCGGTGCAAGCCGGCCCAATCGATCGGCCCATGTTGGCAACTCAAGGTGCCGCAGGTGGCAATCACGAGTTCCAGCCAGCGGGGTACCTCAAAGGCTCGGTGGGCTAAGAGCCGGTGGTAACCCAGGGTGACGCCAATGCAGGCGGTGATCCAATACAGCGCCAACAACACAGCCACTGCGCTGGGGCTCCAAAAGCGCGGTAATAAGGCCACCAGTGCCAAGGCATGCAACACCACCATGAACAGCACGGTTCCCCAGCGATGGGCCTGGTGACGAGGATCAACCCGGATGCCTTGCTTCAGTGATGGCAAGACGCGTTGGCGGGGCAAGGTCATGGTCATGGGATCACCTGCCCTGAGGACTCCATGGGCTGGAGGAACTGGCGCACCAACAGCCCGACAAAGCGGGCCTGCAGGCCCAATCGCTTCAGCACCTGATTCAGACTGAGGGGATGCTCTGTCGTTGCTTTGATTGCCCGATAGGTCTCCACCAACTGATCCCGCAACTGGACATAGGCGGTGCCATCCAATTTGAAAACCACCGGGAACGCGCGACGGGCGGTGTGATTGGTTTGCCGCATCACGTCCTCATCAAAGCGACTGGGGTCCATGCCTAAGAGGGTGTAAAAGCTGCCGCGCTCACAGACCGTCAGGCTGTGGGTGAGGAACACCGACCAGAGGAAAAAACGGCTCAAAAGTTGACCGCGCCAACCCTGCCGGAGGCCAGGCCAG
>CAIYSK010000329.1 GCA_903928835.1 uncultured cyanobacterium | reverse complement strand
TGGGGCGGCGTTGGCTGGCGCTGCCAACGGGGAATTGAAAAACTGGCGTCGTCGGGCCAATCTTCCGAACCACTTTCTTGAGCATCTACCGGGTCTCGCTCAGCCCCACCATCTCCAGGCCGTCCCCGGCGAGAGATCGCCTCCAGGGGGCGACGCCCAGGGGTTTCCGCCCGCTGAAAACCTGGAATTGGTTGCTGCTGAGCAGGTTCCTGCCACGGTTCGCGCCAATCCTCCTCCTCATCAAGGATCCAATCGAGTTTGTCCTCCACCCAGCGGCCCAACCGATCCAGCCCTGGCCTGCGGTCTTCTCCCCCCCGTTGAGCCCCCCTCGCGGCGGTGCGTGATCCCGGACGGGCCCCCGAAACCCCATCCACCAGCTGACGCCCTGCGCTCACCAGGCGGTCAAAGCCCTGCTCCAGGGGGTCAGGGCCGCGCCTGGGCCGTTCCCGGGGGGGGGTGTTGTCGTAGTCAGACCAGGATTCGCCCATCAACCAAACCTATCGACGCTGGCTCGCCAATCGGCGCTGGGTCGCCAACCAACGCTCCCTAGCCATGCCCACAAGGGCAATGGAGAAGCCACCGAATTCCAGGGTCCAAAGGAACACACCCATCGGCCTTGATCCGCTTGCCTCCTCACGTGGATCCGACCCTAAGCCGCCTGCTCAAACTTCAACAGGCAACTGGCGTTCCAGCGGCCACCATGGAAACGCACACAACACACCTTGCAGGCCAACCCCTTCATGCGCCGTTGGTAGGACGATGAGATTCCGCAGGTGGGGCAGCGGGCGAGCCAGCGGCTGGCATTGGCGGGCACGGGATAGCGGTGGCGCAGGCTCACCTCAAAGCTGGTTTGGCTGGCGTTGATAGCGGCCATGCGGGCCCGGAATTGGGGGCCATGCACTTCCCGAACTCCCACCACCCGATCCAGCCAGGCATGGATCATTTCGTGGCAGAGGGTGCTGAGGGTGGCTTCCCTGGGCAGGGGTTCCAACAAGGGCCGCGACAACACGATTTCGCAGAGATCACGCCCATCTGGGTAGCGCCCGCTGCGGTACAAACCCGCTGTACGGCGCATGCGGCCATCACTCCAGCGCACCTCCACCATGGCCATTCCCCCAGGCGCCAGGGTGCTGCCGAAATGCTCCCGGTCCAAACGGTGAAACAGGGGCAGCAGGGGCTCCAGGGGCACGATGCAGGCAAGCCAGCGGATCGGCGCATTGTGGCGGCCTTTGCAAATAAGCCCCAATTCGCGAACGTGGTCAGTCAGACTCCAAAGCTCACAGAGCAGCAGCAACCGCAATGGATTGGGGTCTGACCCGCGATATCGGCACCAAGGCCCTGATGGCCGGCGCCGGGGCCCTGCTCCTGTACTGGACCATCTCGGCGTTGAAGCTGGTGCTCAGTGCCCGGGGCATCAACCCATTGATCAAGCAGTTCTTCACCCAGGTGGCAAGCGGCCAAGTGGATGGGGCCTACCTGCTCACCACCAAGAACTACCGGTCCCACGTCAATCGGCAGCAGTTCATCCGCTTCTTGGCCGGACTCCAGCTGAACAAGTACCGCAACCTCAAATCCGGCAGACCCCGGATGGAGGACAAGCTCATCATGCTCACGGTGAAGCTCAAATCCGATGGCACCGAAGAGCTGCCCCTGGATTTCACCTTCGTGAAAGTGGAAGAACAGTGGCGCGTCGAGCGCATCACCAAATTGGCTGCTGCCTGAGGCGATCTTGGCGATGCAGACGCAACTGGGCTTCCCCACGGCGTCCGCCAACCAACGGCTCAGCGAGCTGCGGCTGCTGCTCACCAGGGCCGCCCATGCCTATTACGTGCTGGATGCTCCGGAGATGGAGGATCCCGTTTATGACCGGCTGTATCGGGAGCTGCTGGAGCTCGAAGCAGCCAATCCTGAGCTGGTTACTCCCGATAGCCCCACCCAACGGGTGGGCGGCAGCCCGTCAGAGGGGTTCAACAATGTGGCCCACCGCATTGGCCTGCTAAGCCTCGACAACGCCTTCAGCATCGAAGAGCTCGAGAGCTGGTATCGCCGGCTGTTGAACGCCCTCGATCGCCCTCCGGCAGGGGCCGAAGCCGTGCCCCCCCTGGCGCTGGTCGCCGAACTCAAGATCGATGGCAACGCCCTAGCCCTGAGCTATGAGCACGGGGTGTTGGTGCGAGCCGCCACCCGCGGCGATGGGGAGCGGGGGGAGGAGATCACCGCCAACGTGCGCACCATTGGTGCTGTGCCGTTACGTCTCCAGCTCGACAACCCACCGGAGTGGATAGAGGTGCGCGGTGAAGCCTTCATTCCCGACGCCACCTTTGCGGCCATCAACACCGAGCGGGCCAGCAAGGGCGAAGCCCTGTTTGCCAACCCCCGCAACGCCTGCGCCGGCACCCTGCGCCAGCTCGACCCCAAGGTGGTGGCCTCCAGGCGCCTGGATTTCTTCGCCTACACCCTGCACCTCCCGTCCGGGCCCGGCGGCCCCAGCAGCCAATGGGAAGCGCTGCAGTGGCTGAAGGCGGCAGGATTCAAGGTGAACCCCAACGCCCAGCGGGGCGAGGGCCTGGCTGCCATCGAAGCCTTCTTTGCCCACTGGGATGAAGGCCGCAGGCAACTCCCCTACGCCACCGACGGCGTGGTGGTGAAACTCAACGACCTGCGCCTGCAGGACGCCGCAGGTTTCACCCAAAAAGCACCCCGCTGGGCGATCGCCCTGAAATACGCCGCTGAAGAAGCCCCCAGCAAACTGCTGCGCCTCAGCTGCCAGGTGGGCCGCACGGGGGTGGTCACCCCGGTGGCCGAATTTGAGCCCATCCCCCTGGCCGGCACCATGGTGGGCCGGGCCACCCTGCACAACGCCGATCGGCTGGCCGAACTCGACCTCTGCGGCGGCGACACCATCGTGGTGCGCAAGGCGGGGGAGATCATCCCCGAGGTGGTGCGGGTGTTGCCGGAGCTGCGGCCTGCTGGGGCCGAACGGCTGTATCTCCCTACCCGCTGCCCCGAATGCGGCTCGGAGCTGGTGCGCGAGCAGGGCGAAGCCGCAACCCGCTGCGTCAATAGCAGTTGTCCGGCGATCCTGCGGGGCACCCTGCGCCACTGGGTGGGCAAGGGGGCCCTGGATATCGATGGCCTGGGCAGCAAATTGATTGAACAGCTGGTGGACCGGGGCCTGGTGGGCTCCATCGCCGATCTCTACCGGCTGGATGGGGCCCTGCTCTCGAGCCTGGAGCGCATGGGCGACACCTCAGCCGTCAAATTGATGGCGGCCCTGGAAGCCTCCAAGCAGCAGAGCTGGTACCGGCAGCTCTATGGCCTGGGCATCCATCACGTGGGCGAAGTCAATGCCAAGGCCCTGGCCAAGGCCTTTGCCAGTGCCGCAGATCTGGCCGGGGCCGCCACCGAAAGCCCGGACCGCATCACAGCAGTGTTTGGCATTGGCCCTGAGATTGCCCAATCCCTGCAGCAATGGTTTGGCACCCCGGCCAACCAGGCCTTGGTGAAGGAACTGGAGAGCCTGGGGGTGGCCCTAGCCGCAACCGAGGCGGAACGGGCCGAGGGCCTCTCAAGGGGCAACGGCAACGGCCACCTGGCGGGCCAAACCTTTGTGCTGACAGGCACCCTGCCAAAGCTGAGCCGCAGGGACGCCCAGGGGCTGATCGAAGCCGCCGGGGGCAAGGTGAGTGGATCCGTCAGCAAAAAAACCAGCTTTGTGGTGGCGGGAGAGGAGGCAGGCAGCAAGCTCGCCAAAGCCGGGGCCCTGGGGGTGGCCGTGCTCAATGAGGCGGCCCTGCTAGCCCTGCTCCAGGGCAGCCCAGACACCAGTCCCGTGGACCCAGCCCCCTGACCCCAGGCCCCCCACACCCGCCATTCCGCTTGGCCAGCGGCCATCCTGGTGGGGCCACCGCATCAAGAGCGCACCATGGGCGAACCGGCTGCCTACCGCTGGATCAAGTCCGAGTGTGGCCGCGCCAAATACAAGGAGCTGGCGGCGCGCTCCGGGTTGGCCGCCCAAATTCGCCTCGCCTGGTTTGTGGGGATTGCCGCCCTACGGGACTGGCGCCTGCCGAAGCCCTGACAGTG
>CAIYSK010000328.1 GCA_903928835.1 uncultured cyanobacterium | reverse complement strand
CCCACCACAGGGTGGGCATAGGTGCGCAACAAAAAGCCCAGGGAGATGTAGCCCAGGGCAATGCCCGCCAGGGTGGAGAGCAGGGCCGCCCGGGGCAGCCAGCGCCGTAGGAGATCGGCTCCAAAGGCACAGGAGGCTTCAATCAAGCCCGAACCCAGGCAGGCCACGAGCCCAGCTTGCCAAGACAGCCGCACCGCGTCCGCTTCCCCCAGACCGTGCCCCAGGGCGGTCAACTTGACCGGCAGCATCACCAAAAACACATAGGCAAACAGGCTCACCGTGTTGATCCCATACGGCAGGGCCGTGCGATCACTGCGCTGTTCGCGTTTGGCGAGTTGGAAGGCCTGGCGGGCGTAGGCCAGGTTGCCAATCACCAGGCTGATCCCTGTGGCGGGAAGGATGGTTCCAAAGATCAGGCCATCCGGGTAGCCAAGCACCCCCCGGCACAAGCCCACGATCAGCAGGATCTGGATCAGGTTGTCGAGGCCCAGCCCCAAAAAACCATCGAAATCGCCCGCCACCCACCAGCGTGGGGAGGCGATGGCCTGGCTGGTTTTCACCGGTTTTCCCCAAAGCGCTGGTGCCCTGCCTTTTTAGGCTCCCAAAGGCGCCTAGGGGGTCGGGGCAGGCTGCAACTTGGCCGCGGCGTTAATGCCAGCGACCAGGGTGCCCACGGTTTTCTGATCGGCGGCGTTGAGCTTGGTGAGGCAACCGCTGTTCACTTTGGTCACGATCTCGATCAGCGAACCATCGAACATTTGTTCGGGGGTGAGGGTGGCGGTGCTGGCGACCTGGGCGCCGTGCTGGCTTTGAATCACATAGGCCATGGCCCGGGCCGCGGTGGGCAGGCTGGTTTGCACCGGCACCTTGGCGGTTACGGCCAACTCGCAGATGTTCACCGCATGGGAGAGCGACATGTCGGTGATTGACGTGCCGGATGCGGGCTTGATGGTTGCGGGGCCCGTGGTGGCTGGGGCTGGAGATGCACCAGGTGCGGCGTTAGGGGTTTGGGCGTAGGCATAGCCCGAGCCGAGGGCGAGGCAGGCGGCTGATAGGGCAGGGAAGAGCCGTTGAAGCGTTGGCATCGGGCTGGGGCTGAAGGCCTCAAGCTAAACCGCAACCAATAGTTCGGGGTAAACCATGGCGGCCAGGAGTTGGTAAATCAGGGTTTCGATCCGAGCTAGGGCGTAGCTGGAGAGGTCCATATCGCTGACGTCAAGGTAGTGCAGGCTTCTGGTCAGCATGGAGAGAAGGCGGGCGGACGATGGGCTATCGGATTTCATCTCCCAGGGGCAAAAAAGCCGGGAGCAATCCAGACCATCGAGCCCGATTCGCTCGGCCATCACCATGGCTTGCTTGGCGAGTTTCTGACGATCGAGCCGCAGCTCAATGCCATTGGCATCGGTGATTTGACAGCTGTAGCGCTCGCCTGCCAGATAAAGGGCGGGGGCGCTCGGAGTGCATGAGTAGGTGTGGAGACCAATCTGGACCTGGGCATTGCCGCCTGTTGAAAGCAGGAGACTTGGGGAGCTGTGATCTTCAACCCAGAACTCGAAAGGCGAACCCTGGCCCACGGTTAGTCGAATGGAGCCCAAATCAATATGGGCAGATTTGTGAATATAATTGGTAAGGAATCCCGTGGGGTTGATCGAACTGACGGGAATGGTTCTGGAGATCCGTTCGTGGCAGCAATCGGGATCAAAGTTAAGGGTGGCCCGGGCATTGAGGAGGGGTAAGGCTGAGGTTTGAGCTAAAGGAATAGGTTCCATATCTACGTGGAAAATTTACTTGCTTTGCCAGGTCTGTTTGGGATGGTATTTCAGCAGCTGACTATGGACTTTCCTTGCTTTTTTCTAGCATGAAAGGACCTGGTTGTTCGCAATGGTTTTGCTTCCGTGATCTGGGTATCTGTTGCTACCGGATTGCACACGGACT
>CAIYSK010000327.1 GCA_903928835.1 uncultured cyanobacterium | reverse complement strand
GTTGCTGCGGCAAGACAGGGCCACCCGCAGGCCGACCAGGCCAAAGAGCAGCAAAAACACCAACATCATGATGGAGCCGACATACCCAAATTCCTCGGCAAACACCGCATAGATGAAGTCGGTGGACTGGATCGGCAGGTATTGCAGTTTCTGGGTGGAGAGGCCAAACCCCGAGCCCCAAAGGCCCCCCGAGCCGATCGCCAGCAGGCTCTGCACCAGCTGGTATCCATCCCCCTGGGCGTCCTTCCAGGGGTTGAGGAAGGAGGTGACGCGGACGCGCTGGTAGGTGTTGAGCAGGATGCTGCCGACGCCCACGCTTCCGCCCAAGACCGCGGTGCCGAGCATGGCCGGTAGGGAGATGCCCGAGGCCAGGGCCATCAGCCAGAGCAACAGCCCGATGAGGGCGGCTGTGCTGAGGTTGGGCTGCTTGAGGATCAGCAGGATCAGGCCGCCGAATACCCCCAGCCAGAGCAGCTTTTGATCAACAGAGATGCGTTTCCAGTGGGAGAACAGGGTGGCCCCCTGCAGCACCACAAACGGTTTAATCAGCTCCGAGGGCTGGATCTGGATCGGACCAATCACCAGCCAGCGGCTGGAGCCATTCACCGTGCTGCCCGCCACCAGGGTGGCCGCCACCATCAGGCCCGTGATCAACAGGGCCGGGGCGGCCAGGCGCAACCAGCGCCGCAGGTTGATGCGGATCGCGAGCCAAAGCAGGCCCCAGCTGGCCACCAGCCAGATCGCCTGGCGCTTGAGGTAGTAGGCCGCATCGCCCATTTCCCGGGAGGCCACCCACCAGCTGGCCGAGGCCAGCACCAGCAGGCCCACCAGGCTCCAGAGGGCGACCATGCCCAGCAGCAGCCGGGCTTCGGCGGGCCACTGGCCAAAAGGAAGGGGCAGCAGGTTGCGGCGTTGGCCTGGGTTACGTCCTGGGGCTGGGGTGGCATCCACCGTTGAATCCATCGTTGTATCCACGGGTTGGACCATTCAGACGCTTGGCGCTGGCCATTGGCGAGGGACCAGGGACAAAAAAAAGCCCGGCCGGGGCCGGGCAGCTGTCACCAGCATGATCGATGAAGGGATCAAGGGCTAGGAAAACCAGTCCGTTGTCGACCGGTCAGTTGCCGACGTTGACCTGGCGGCGACCGGTGACCAGTTCAACCTTCAGGATCTTGCCGCCCTGCTTCATGATTCGCTGCTGTTCAGCAAACCAGCTTTCAAAGGGCACCCACTTGGTGAAGAAGGTGTTCTGAAGCTCCCGTTGGCTACGGGATTTTTCAGGGCAGGGAATGCAGGCCGTGATCTTGAACAGGCGCATGGGTAGGGATCCGCAGGGTGTGCCGTTGGCAGGGATCAGTTACCCAGGCCGGAGCTGATGTAGTCGAAGTAGACACCCATTTCCCGACCAGCATCTGGGCCTACCAGGGCTGCGGTGGCTTCCTTCATGGCCTGGATCGATTGCACGGTGGCACCGATGGGCACGCCCAGGGAGTTGTAGGTCTCCTTGAGGCCATTGAGCACCCGCTCATCGAGGATGGAGGTGTCACCGGCCAGCATGGCGTAGGTGGCGTAGCGCAGGTAGTAGTCGAGGTCGCGGATGCAGGCCGCGTAACGACGGGTGGTGTACATGTTGCCACCGGGACGGGTGATGTCCGAGTACAGCAGCGCCTTGGCTACGGCTTCCTTGATGATCGAGGAGGCGTTGGCGCTGATGGTGGTGGCAGCACGCACGCGCAGCTCGCCACTGGCGAAGTACTGCTCGAGACGCCCCATGGAGGAGGTGTCGAGGTACAGGCCTTGGACGTCTGCCTGGTTGATGACGTTGGTGATGGCGTCTTGCATGGAACCTTGAAAGGAGGCGGAGGGGTGAAGGGAAGCAGCCTCAGGAGAGGGCGCCGACGACGTAGTCGAAGTAGAAGCCGGCTTCTTCGGCATCAGCGCCGGTGAGCAGGCTCGTGGACGCAGCCTTCATCTCGCGCACGGCTTCTGCCATGGCCTCGAGGGGGGTGCCGAGGGAGCGGTACATCTCACGGGCACCGATGATGCCGATTTCTTCAATCGGGGTGACATCACCGGCGATGACCCCGTAGGTCACCAGGCGGAGGTAGTAGTCCAGGTCCCGGAGACAAGAAGCGGTCATCTCCTCGCCGTAGGCATTGCCGCCGGGGGAAATGAGATCGGGACGCTTTTGGAACAGCTGACCGCCGGCCTGCTTGACGATGCGCTCGCGGCTCTCGCTCAAGACCTGGGCCACCCGCAAGCGGCGCTGACCGCCACTCACGAAGGACTTGATCTGGTCGAGTTCGCCAGGGCTGAGGTAGCGGGCTTCGGCGTCCGCGTTGATGATCGAGTTGGAGACGATGCTCATGCAGTTCTGCCTCGAAACAAGCGGTCGCCAGAATGGTGACCGATATCCGGTGGGTAAGGGTGGCACCCTCGGCTTTGGTCTTGCAAGCTTTGCTTGCTTGACCTGGGTCCGGGGGAGGCGTCAGCAGTGCTGTTCGCCGAGTCATTCTGCGCTAGGGAGCCGGAGCAACAGCTGCCTTGGTAACAGTTCTTCACGGCTGCCTGATTGCTGAAAGTCCTTGGCCCGCAATGCTTTTCGCAGAAATTGTGAATAGGGTTCCCGGATAGGGATTGTCAACAATTCCCAGGCTTGATTGGCCTGTGAAGACATCTTGCAATTCAGCAGACTTCGCCCCGTTTGGCTCAAAAACAAAAAACCCAGGCTCTTGGCCTGGGTCAAGGTGGGGATGGTCGTCAGCTGCTCGTCCCTGGGGACGGCCCAACTGGCTGGCCAACTCCCTTGGACCGCATCGGCCCCGGGAGCTGGCTGGGCTTCGATCCTTTGATCGTTCAGATGGCGCCGCGGCTGGGTGGATTGAGGGCGGCGTTACCGCCATAGAGGCTGGCCGTGCGGTTAACGGTGCTGAGCGGGATGCCGTCCTGGGTCTCGAGGCCCGCCACATAGGGCACGCCATCGCGGCCAAAGCTGTTGGCGTAGTCGGCACTGCTGACCAGTTCCTCGATCGCCTTGGCCAGGCCCTGGCTGACCCGGGTGGTCAGGAAGCGGCTGGTTTCTTCCGCTTGGGCGGCCCGACCCAGCAGGGCCATGTGGGCCGCGGTGGCCGCCCGCAGGGGCGCCATGCGGTTGAGGCGGCGCTCAAACAGGTCGCTGGCGGCGACCCGGGCGACGAAGTCGGCGACGCTGAGGCCGCCATTGCGAAGCTGGGATTCCGCATCGCCGAGGCGCTCGGCGGCCAGGGGCAGTCGGTTGAGCAGCTGGCGGTAGACCCCGTCAATCACCTGTTGGAACTCCGTGTCGCTGGGGAACACGGGGAGTTCTAGGGGACGGGAGAGGCCTGCCCGCTTGGCAAAGCCCTGGGGACGGCCGCTGCTGCTAAGGGCCTTGGCCATGGCCGAGCTGGGCTGCACCGGACCGGTGGCCAAGCCAGGGGCCGTGGCCACCGAGATGCGCCAATCGCCCCGGATCGCCGGTTTGAAGGGCTGGGGGGCCGTGGGGCTCACGGGCGCCTTGGTGGTGGCGCTCCAGCTGCCGCTCACTCCAGAGCTCCAAAGGGCGGTGACGCCACCACCGGGTTGCCAGCGGGGGGAGCTCCAGCGGCGGCTGGGTTCCGGGTCGGCCTGGATACTGCCGGGACCCTGGGGCACCGCCGGCTCGTTGCTGCGGAACCCTTGGTCGTCACCGGCCAATTGGACACTCCAGCCACCGCGAATCGGAGCCCCGCGGCCACTCAGGTTGCGGGCCGTGAGCTCGCCGCTGAAGCGGAAGTCGGCGGGCACGGGCACATCGGGCCGGCTGCCGGGGCGCAGGTCGACGGC
>CAIYSK010000326.1 GCA_903928835.1 uncultured cyanobacterium | reverse complement strand
GTCTTCCAGGTGGGCTGGATGGGTACCCAGGGGGCAGCCTCCGGTGGCCAGGCCTTCCCCTTCCGCCGGGCCGCCTTTGAAGCAGGCATAGCTGCTGCAACTGCCGCTGCAGGTGCCGGCCTCGGCGCGCAGCTCGAGCACCGACAACTTTGCCATCAGGCCGTTCATGCCCCCCACTGGGCACAGATAGCGGCACCAGAAGCGCTTTTCAAACAACAGCGAACACACCACCGCCCCACCCGTGATGACGAGCAGCAGACAGCTGCTCAACCAGGCGGTGTCTTCCAGATTGCCCAACTCCTCCCACAGCAAAATGGCACCAAAGCCAGCGGCCAACACCGGTGCGGCCCAGCGGTCGGTGTCGCCCCGGGGCCAACGGCGCGGCTGCCAGCCCAGGGCCCGGGCCAGCTTCTGGCTGATTTCGCCCCACACCATGAAGGGACAAAAGGAGCACCACAGCCGCCCCACCAGTGGGAAGGTGAGCAGAATCACAGGCCACCACCAGGCCCAAAACAGATTCAGGGCTCCGTTATGGGCCCGATCCTGGGGACCAAGCCACAGGGCCCCATTCACCAGCACAAACAACCAACTCACCAAGCCAAACAACAGACCATTCCAGAGCCAAGGGGAGCGCATCCACTCCCTCAGCCGAGGCTTCCAGCCCCAGATATCGAAACGCAGATTGCTTGGGCGGCTTAGGAGCCAAAAGACATCTTCTGGCAGGAGATCGGGCAACTCACCGTGAACGGCGGAGGCCTTGGCCTGCAGCAGCGCCCGGTTGATCACCACATCCAGTTCCCGCAGGTTGTTGGGGAAGTCGTGGCTTTGGAGACGCTTGACCACATTGGCGGGCACCTGGGGTGGATTGGGCCAGCCCAATTGGCGGGCCCGGCGCCGCAGGGAGTAACCGATCCAATCCCCCAGGTCTTGGCGGCGCACCCTTAGCGGTGGCACCCGAATTTGGTCGCAGAGGCCTTCCAGTTCCGGAACACTGGCCTCAGCGGTGAACAGCAACCGGCCTTGAAAGGGCTCGCTGCAGCCGGGCCATTGGCCCGTTCGCGCCAGCTCGATCAACAGCTCTCGCAGCTCGGGCGCAGCGGCATCGAAGCGATCCAGCAGCACGCATCCCTGACCGAGGCACTCCAGCAACGGCGGCCCTTGGCTGAGGGAACCGTGAAACAACTCGCCGCCATCGGCGCGCAGCAGGCTGGTGTCGACGCGAATCAAGAGATGGCGCCGGTCACTCGAGCCGAAGTGAACGAGCGCCGCGAGGTTGTCCTTTTCCAGCCCAGGCTCGCCACTGATCAGCACAGGCCGTCGCAAAGGATCCTGAGCCGCCTTGGCCAAGGCGGCCCGGAGCTTGACGGCGTAGCGACTCCCCCCAACCACCCCACGCCGGGCTGAGCCCACCAGGTAGGGAGCCAAGCGGCGCAGGGCCGTTGCGTCAAGCTCCTGGGTGGGAGAGGTCATGGATGTCCGGTTGCCCTAGGGGCAGTATCGGCGCATTTCCGAGTTCAAGCTTGGCCGCAGAGCCATTCACCACGATCCAACAACGACATCATGAAAGCCATCGTGCAAAGCCAATCAACTGGCGTAACTGGCATAGGCCTTTTCTTCGCATAACTCAGAGCCGTAGGCCTGGTTGATCTGGCGCTTGAGGGCTGCACGCCTGTCGTTCTGGAGGTACACCTGGCGGGCAAGTTCAACAAATTCGGCATCAAACTGGCCCAGGCGCTCCTTATCGCGAATCGCATCTTCAATGGTCCAAAGTGATTGGTTGATGCCCTTAAGATCTGAAAATCTCTCTTGCTCCACGGGAAACGCCAGGTCCCCCAAGACCTGGCGCAGCAAAGACAACTCCTGAATCCCATGGGCCAGTCCCTCACCACGCAGGTGAAGGACCTTGATCTCCAGAATGGTGATCTTATCGAGCAATTCCCCCAGGGAAACTGGGATTAGGCAACGACAGCCAGTCATCCGCGGTGAGACTTGAAGATCTGCTCCGTGGGATGGCTCTCACCCACCAAATTGCTATCCAGGCCACCGAGGGATGGGGTGAGATCAACCTGGCCATGGACCTGTTGCCCCTGGCTGCCCACCAGATCACCCTGACCGTGGCCCGTGGCAGAAGCACCAAAGACCACTGCGTCAGTCGTGGAGCAACCACCGTGGGCGCCACCAGCATGGGAACCACCCAAACCGGTCAGCTGTTCACCTTGGGAATCCTGAATGGAACCAATGTGGAACCGCTCAAGCTGGTCGTGGACATAGCGATTAATCTCCCGGCCGAGATCGCCATTGCGAATAGAATCGAGTTTTTCAAAAGCATTCTTTCCATCAAGAAAATCAAACAGGCTTTGGCCAATGGCCTGGGTGGAACTGGACATAGAGTGTTATCCGTTGTGTAGGGATCGGAATCAGCCTTTGATTCCTTTCGGTTGACCCAATCAGCATCCGATCCGCTGCACATTCGTGACAAGACATTTGTAAATCCATTTACCGACTTCACGCTGAGAAGGCGGCGATTGCTTGTCCCCCCATCGACGCCTGGAGCTGGCCAAGCACCTGCAGCAACAGGGGTCGTGGCTTGCTGCCGCCGCGGCCTATGCCGAGCTGGCGGCGCTGGTGCCCTCAGACCACCGCTTCCTCGCCAACCAGGCCAATGCCCTGTGGTTGGCCGACCTGCCGGAAGCCGCCCATCGCTGCTACCGCCGAGCCCTAGCCCTTCAACCCGACTGCGCCATCAGTCGTCGCGGCCTGGCTAGCTGCCTGCGGGACCTCAATCAATTCGAGGAAGCCCTGGCGCTCCACCAGCTCCTGGCCCACCAACTCCCCCGGGCCTCCCCTGATGGCCAGGCCAACCTTTGGGCCCACAGCCAGCTGCTGATGGGCCTTGAGCGCTACAGCGAGGCCTTTGCGTTAATGGCCGCCCGAACTGCCGCTCCCCAATCCGACGTCCCCCGAACCGCCCCCCAAGCCCTGACCGGCGACTTGGTCCTGATGGACGACTTGGTCCTGGTGAGCGAACAGGGCTTTGGTGACAGCCTCCAATTTGTGCGCTTCCTACCCGACCTGGTGCGGCGGCGCCAGGCCGCGGGCCTGAAGGGAAGGGTACAGCTGCTGATTGAACCTGCCCTGGTGAGCCTCTTCATCGAAGGGCTGGCCTGGCTGAGCGATCCCCCCCGGATTCTTCCCAAACCCCCAGCCACGAGCAGGCCAAGCCGGGGCCTTTCCCTACTCGAGCTCCCCCACGCCATCGGCGGGAATCAGGCCCTGCCATTAGGGCTGGAAGAGGGCTACCTGCGCTCCCCCCTCTGGAGTGCCACACCTCGCTGGCTGCCCAGGGCCTCTTCGCAAACGGATTCGCAAACGGATTCGCAAACGGATTCGCAAACGGATTCGCAAACGGGCGCCGGCCCAGCCATTGGCCTGG
>CAIYSK010000325.1 GCA_903928835.1 uncultured cyanobacterium | reverse complement strand
TCTTGGAGCGCTCGGTGATCGTCCAGGGCTCGCCCAGCTGCTTCGGTGCTACCACCAGATCCAGTTCCTCCGCCAGCTCGCGCACCGCTGCCTGCAGCGCCGTTTCTCCCGCTTCCAGGCCGCCCCCCGGCAACGACAACGTGCCCCGGTAGCTGCTCTGCACCAGCAGCAATCGCTCTTCCCACCAGATCGCCACCAGGGCCCCGTGGGTGTGGGGCCTGGCCACCAGCCGATAGGTCTCGTACAGCCCGGCGGCCAGCCGGTAGAGCCGTAGCCGGCGAACGAGCGTCTTCAGCCACGGTGCCATGGGTTAGATCCGTTGTGCTGGATGTTGACTCTTGTCGATAGCCTGAAACCATCTGGCGGCTGGTGTGATGACTGTTGCGCCTCCCACCTCGGATCTTCAGGATCCCGCAGGGCTGGAGCCCCTGCAGCTGCTCTGGAGCCTGCACCTCAGCCCCGAACAGTTTGAGCTGGCCGCCGATGGCCAATTGATCGCCACGACTCCCACAGGCAGTGAAACCAGTGCCCGCAACAGCAACCTAGTCATCCTGCTTGGTCTCGCCCTTCAGCGCTCAGGCTTGCCCTACAAGATCTTTGACAGCTCAGGCGGCTTCCGACTGTCCGACGGCTCCGTCCTCAGCCCCGACCAGCGCCGCGGCTTTGCCCCCGTCTGCCCCGATCTGGTGATCGACTGGCCAGCCCGTCAGATCAGGCTCCCCGGGGTCTGAAGGCCCTGCGCCAGAAGATGGAGCTCTATCGCGCCAATGGGGCCCTGCTCGGCTGGCTGTTGATCCCCGAGCAGCAGGCCGTGGAGATCTGGCGGAGCGATCAAGCCGAGCCCGAGCGCATCGAATCGGCCACCCAGCTGGATGGCGGCCAGCAGTTCCCCGGCCTAAACATCGATCTTGCCGAGGCCTGCGCTGGCTGAGGCATGGACCCGCCTAGTACAAGAGTACTGCTATACTTGTTGGGCTTGGCCTGGCCTGGTGCCCGCCGGCGATCGCTTTCGATGGTGTCATCTGGTTGGCTGAACTGGCTTCATGTCGCTTTGCAGGGCCTGTGGCACTGGCCCCTGGCGGAGCCCACCCAGCTGTTGCTCGGGCTCCTTCTCTGGTCCGCCCTTGCCTTCTGGTCGCTGTTGTTTGGCCTTGGGTGTGCGCGTACAACCACGGACTCACCCTTGCCGGACTGGCCAACTCCTGCCCCCCAGCTGTTGAACAGCTGGCCCCTGGCCGCTGCCTTGTTTCCTGCTCTGCTGGGTCTTTCGACGCTGATTCCCCAGGAGTTGCAGGCCCTTTTCCGCGGTACCCTGCTCCTATCGATCGCGGTGGTGACTCTCTATGGCCAGCAGCGAAGTCAAGTTGAACAACAACGCGAGCAGCGCCTCCAGCTCCTGGCTTTTGCCAATCGAGCAGCGGATCTCTTCCGTGCAGAAGGAGACCGAAGAGCTGAAGAGGAGCAACAGAGAGCTCTCCAGGCAGCTCTTGCTGCTGAGGAGACAGAGCGCCGCCAGGAGGAATAGCAAGTCTGATGTGGATTCAGCCGCCCCCGCAAGCGTTTGAGCGCGAAGCATCCCTTCCTTTCAGGCCGTCCACCCTCCCAAAAGCCTGATCCAAGGTCTCCATTAGCTGGCGTTCTCCCTCCCCTATCACCTCCAGGTTGAGATGGCGCCGATTGCGGGCGTTGAACCCTGCCACTTCTGCCGGTCTCAGCCAGGCGTTGTCCTTGAGCTGCCAGGCCAGCTTGCGCAGCTCGGGATAGGCCGCCAGCTCAATCTCTCCGGGGAGCGACCCGGGGGCCGGCTC
>CAIYSK010000324.1 GCA_903928835.1 uncultured cyanobacterium | reverse complement strand
GATCACCGTGGGGGGCCGCTAACCATGGACTCCCAGTCCAGCTCAAAGATGGGTGCCAACTCGAAGGGCCTCAACCCCATCCAGCTCAGGGATCGACTCGAGCAGCTCGCCCGCGGCGCCGGGATCAACCAATGGGATCTGGGCGCGTCCTGCAGCACCGACACGTCGGTTCAGGTAGATCGGGGCGAGGCCAAGCAAATGAAAGGGGCCCAGCGCAGTGCCATCACCGTGCGGGTCTGGAACGGCGACGGACTCGTGGGGGTGACCAGCACATCCGACCTCTCCGATCCCGGGCTAGCCAAGGCCCTCGAAGGTGCCCGCGATGCCAGTGCCTTCGGCAATGCCGATGAGACCCCAGCCTTTTCGCCCCTGGCCACAGCTCCGCTGGCGACCCTGGAGCAACCGATCCACCAACCCCAATCGATTCTCGACCTGCTCGCCACCCTCAAGGACGCCGAGCGCCAACTGCTGGATCGCCACCAGGCCATTGGCACGGTTCCCTACAACGGCCTGGCCCAGCGCAGCAGCGAGAGGCTCTACCTCAACAGCGATGGAGCCAGCCGCCACCAGCGGCTGACCACGGCCAGCCTCTATCTCTATGCCAGGGCAGAAGAGACCGGCCGCAAACCCCGCAGTGGCGGTGCCGTGCGGTTGGCCTATGGAGCCGCAGACCTCGATATTGCCGGCTGCATTGATGAGGCGGCCGAGCGCACCATCTCCCACCTCGACTACGCCCCCATCGACACCGGCCACTACACCTGCGTGTTTAGTCCTGAAGCCTTTCTGGATTTGGTTGGCGCCTTCAGCAGTCTGTTTAACGCCAGGGCCATCCTCGATGGGGTGAGTCTGAGCAGCCGGGAGTCGCTCGGCCACCAGCTGGCGGCACCGTTTCTCTCCATCCACGACAACGGCCTGAACCCGGGCAACGTCGGCGCATCGGCCTTCGATGGAGAAGGCACCCCCACCAAGCCCCTGGCCCTCCTCGAGGGTGGCATGATCCAGCATTTTCTCCATTCGGAAGCCACCGCCCGGGCCTTCGGGGTGGCACCCACGGGCCACGCCGGCATGGGCTCCAAGGTTTCGGTGGGCCCCGACTGGTTTGAAATCAGCGCCACCCCCGGCAGTGATAGCGGCCAACAGGGCCTCAATCACCTGGGCGAAGGCAGCCCCCTTGTGCTGATTGAGTCGCTCTCCGCGCTCCATGCCGGAGTCAAGGCCAGCCAAGGCTCCTTCTCCCTGCCCTTTGATGGCTGGCTGATCCAGAACGGCCAACGCCGTTCCATCGAAGCCGCCACCGTGGCTGGTGACATCCGCACCCTGCTCAAGGGCCTGGTGGGATTCGAGGGTCCAGCCAAGGTGACCCCAGATGGCCTCTGTCCCCACGTGTGGGTGGATGGACTCTCCATCACCGGCGAGGCCTAGGCCCTAAGCCAGCGGCACCCCATGAAGATCCTGTTCTGGGGCACCCCTACCTATGCCATAGCCAGCCTGAATGCGCTGGTGGAAGCTGGCCACGAACTTCTGGGGGTGGTGAGTCAACCGGATCGACGCCGGGGACGGGGCAAGGAGCTGATGCCCTCCCCGATCAAAGCCCGGGCCCTGGAGCTGGGATTACCGGTGTTCACCCCGGAGCGCATCCGCAAGGATCTCGCCTGCCAGGAGCAACTCGCAACCCTTGGAGCTGATGCCTACGTGGTGGTGGCCTTTGGCCAAATCCTGCCCCCAGCGATCCTGGCCCAACCCCCCTTAGGTTGCTGGAACGGCCATGGCTCCCTGCTGCCCCGCTGGCGGGGGGCGGGCCCAATCCAGTGGTGTTTGCTAGAGGGTGACAGCCAAACGGGCGTGGGGGTGATGGCCATGGAAGAGGGCCTCGACACCGGCCCGGTTCTGCTGGAACGCAGCCTGCCCATTGGCCTTCTGGACAACGCCCATCACCTGACCGAAGGCCTCGCCGATCTCACCGGATCCCTGCTGGTGGAAGCATTGCCCCTGATTGAACAGGCTGGGCCAGGGAGCCAAGCGGATCGCTGGGCCCGCCTGGGGCTCCAGAGCCAAAGCGAGCAGGGCATGACCTACGCCCGCCAGCTGGTGAAAGACGACTTTCTGCTCGACTGGAGCCAAAGCGGGTTGGCTCTACACCGCAAGGTGATGGGCCTCTATCCCGGGGCCCACAGCCCCTGGGCCGGCAAGCGGCTCAAGCTGTTGGCCACCGAACCCCTGGTTCAACGGCTCCGCGACCAACTCAGCCCCGAAGCCAGGTCCTTGGCCGACCAATGGGGCCTGACCCCCAATGCAAGCGTTCCCCCTGAACCGGAACCCCCCAGGGCGGCCCCGGGGACGGTATTAGCCATTGAGCCGGGCGTTGGCTTGGTCATTGCCACCGGTGGCTGCCCCCTGCTGCTCCGCTCTGGTCAATTGGAGGGCAAGGCATCGGCCGAAGGCCAATCGTTGATCCAACAACTCGCTGCATGCCCCGGCCAACAATTCGGCTGAGAGGACTTTGATGAGCACTTACTCACTTGCATGCTGCCGCGGGTCCCGCCTAGAGCAAGACATACGCCGATGTAGGGGCAGCCATGGCCAGCGACCTGTCTTTTGTGAATGAAGCCGGCAACGGTTGTGTGATTTATAGGGAAACCACCGGTTCCTACGTGGTGGGCCTCCAAAGAAAGCCCACCCAGCGGCGCAAGGTCCCCACATTGGCCTGCGCCTACGCCACCTGCCAGGACCTGGGGGCAGAAGTTCCAATCACTGGGACTCCCACGGGTGGGGCTTGCGGCGACGCCATCACCAGCCAGGGCTAACAGGCTGCCTTTTCTAAAACCACCTTGCGGTGCAGGGCATGCAATCCCTCTAGTTGGTTGTGCACGGACACCAGTTGGTCTCGGATGTGCTGGCTGTTGTCGAGGCGGTCGAGGGAGAGGAGCATCGACTCAATTTGGGTCTTGCAACTGATCAGCACACGGCACTCGGGTGATCCGGGCTCGTAGGGCATCCTCGTCAGAAGTAAAAACCTATCTGAGCCCATCAACCGCAAAGCCACTGTGTTCGTCGCTGCAGTTCTCACTGTTAACGACCACCCCAAGGGGGATGGCTCCTAGCGACCACCGGCGGGGCGCCGTCCGGTCCGTTTCGGCGCGGCCTGGCCTGCTCCGGGGTGGGTGCTACGCCCGCGGGGGGCTGAGCTCGGACGACGGCCCTTACCCCTGCCTCCACTCAGATCAAGGGGGGCAGCCTTGAGAACCTTCGGTTCGAAACCTGCAACCTCCTGGCGGGGCAAGGAGTTGCCGATCAGACGCTCAATCGCCCGCAACAATTCAACTTCTTCAGCAGCCACAAGGGAAATGGCGTGGCCATTGTGGCCGGCCCGCCCCGTGCGGCCAATGCGGTGCACGTAGTCCTCCGCCTGGTTGGGGAGATCCAGGTTGACCACGTGGGGTAACTGGTGGATGTCGATACCGCGGGCCGCCAAATCCGTGGCCACCAGCACCCGCAGGGCACCACTTTTGAAATCGGAAAGGGCTCGGGTACGGGCGCCCTGGCTCTTATTGCCGTGGATGGCAGAAGCCGCCATCCCTTCCTTGGTAAGGCGCTCGGCCATGCGATTGGCCCCATGCTTGGTGCGGGAGAACACCAGCACCTGCTTCCAGTCGTTGACCCGAATCAGGTGGCTCAGGAGATCGGGCTTGCGGTCCATGTCACAGGGGTGCAGCAGGTGCTCCACCGTGGGGGCCGCGCGGTTTTCAGGGGTGGCCTGGAGCTGCACCGGTTGGTGCAACAAACCGGTGGCCAGCCGGCGAATATCCCCTGAGAAGGTGGCTGAGAACAGCAGGTTTTGGCGCTTGGGAGGCATCAACGCCAGGATTTTCTGGATGTCGCGGATAAAGCCCATATCCAGCATGCGATCGGCCTCATCGAGGACCAAGATCTCCACCCGATCCAGGCGTAGGGCCTTTTGTTGATGGAGGTCCATCAACCGACCTGGGGTGGCCACCAGGATGTCGGTTCCCCGCTGCAGGCGAGTGATCTGGGGATTGATCTTTACCCCACCGAAAACCACGTCACTACGCAGGTCGAGGTAGTGGCCATAGGCCTTGACGTTCTCCGCCACCTGGGCAGCCAATTCCCTGGTGGGGGTGAGCACCAACGCCCGCACAATCCCGGCGCGGGCGGGGGGCCCATGGCGCAACCGCTCGAGCATCGGCAGGGTGAAGCCAGCGGTTTTGCCGGTGCCCGTTTGGGCAGCAGCCATCACATCGTGGCCAGCCAGAACAGCAGGAATGCACTGACCCTGGATTGGTGAGGGCTTGGTGTAGCCCTTCTCGGCTACGGCCTTAAGAATCGGCTCCCCTAAACCGAGGGAGGCGAAATCAGGAGCGGCTTGCGAAATCGCGTTAACAATCAGATGTCTCCACCCTAGGGGCCGCCGAGATCCCGATCCTCCGGTCACGAATCAAGCTTCGCCCTGGAGCTTGAAGTGGGCACAGCGCTCGCAGGGGCCATCGGGCAAGACAGCACAGCGCAGCAAGGGGCTGCGGGCATTGAAGTGGCAACTGGGATCACCAATCACCCATTGATTGCTCCACCAGCGGGCGTCCTTGGGTTGGGCCTGGGCCTTCACCTGCAAGGCAACGGAAGCCAACGTGTAGAGGCCATCAATCAGTTTGTAGCGGTGGCTCCGCTGCAACACCAAGTAACTCTGGTTGTCTACGACGAACCAGCGTCCCGGCTGGGGCACATCGGCCAGGGCCTCCACATCGAAGGTAGTTAGCAGGGACTCGTTGCCGCTCTGGCGCAACTCAATTCGCATCAGCCTCGAGCGCTGTCGGGCAGCTCAGCAGCCTCAAGGGGATTGCGCTTCGAGAAGCCCCAAGCAAACAGAACAGCAACGAGCAGTAACAACGACCATTCCGGAAGATCGAAATCAGGAACGAGCAGCCGCAACAGCAGCCTGAAACCCACAAAGCCAACCGCCAAGTAACCAGCCGTTTCCAGGTGTTGGTACTGCTCAAGCCAGCGGATAAACAGTTCTGCTGTCAACCGCAGGGCGATCACCCCGACCACCCCTCCGGCCATCACGAGCAACAACCGATCGGTCACCGCCACAGCTGCCGCCACACTGTCGAGGGAGAAGGCCAGATCGGTGAGAGCCAAGGTGATCACCACCGACGACAGGCCCTTGGTGGCT
>CAIYSK010000323.1 GCA_903928835.1 uncultured cyanobacterium | reverse complement strand
CAGGGGGCCGTACTGATGGCCTGGCCGCGGGCCCATGGCGATTGGGCGCCCTACCTGGATGCGGTGCGCGCCTGCTACCAGGGCCTCTGCGCGGCGGTTACCCGCCACGCCCCGGTGCTACTACTCACCGACAACCCAGCTGAAACCAGCGCCGCCCTGGCACCACTTCAACAACAGCTCGCCGCTGAGGGGCACACCCATCGGCTGGGGCTGATTGAGAGTCCCGCCCAGGACACCTGGACCCGCGACTACGGACCAATCACGGTGCTGGAGACAGCCGCCGATTCGGGGGACGCCCCAGGCGGCCAGAAGCCTGTGCTGTTGGACTTCCGCTTCAACGGCTGGGGCGGCAAATACCAGGCCGGCGGCGATGACCGGGCCACCGCAGCGGCCTGCGCGGCGGGGGTCTTTGGCACCACCCGACGGGAGGAGGTGGCGATGGTGCTGGAGGGGGGCAGCATCGAATCCGATGGGGCCGGCACCCTGATCACCACCAGCACCTGCCTGCTTTCGCCTGAGCGCAATCCCGACCTGGATCGCTCCGCCATCGAAGCCGCCCTGGCCCAGCACCTGGGCGCCCAGCGGGTGTTGTGGCTGGAGCACGGCCAACTGGCCGGCGACGACACCGACGCCCACATCGACACCCTGGTGCGCTTCTGCGACCCCCAAACCCTGGCCTACGTGCGCTGCGATGACCCCAGCGATCCCCACGCCCAGCCCCTGCAAGCGCTGGAAGCGGAGCTGGGCCAGCTGCGCACCCTGGCCGGCGAGCCCTACCGGCTCATTCCCCTGCCCTGGGCCCGGCCCTGTTTCGCCCCGGATGACGGCCGCCGGCTGCCGGCCACCTATGCCAATTTCCTGATCCTCAATGGGGCCGTACTGGTGCCCAGTTACAACGACCCGGAGCGCGATCAGGTGGCCCAGCAGGCGCTCCAAGACGCTTTTCCGAGCCACCAGATTGAGGCGGTCGACTGCTCGGCTTTGCTGCTGCAGCACGGCTCCTTGCATTGCGCCACCATGCAGATTCCCGAGGCCGTGTTCCGATGAGCCCCCTGCGCACCGCCCTGATCCAGCAGCGCTGGGCCGGAAACCGGGAAGCCATGGTGGCCGCCACCGACGCCGCGATCCGCCAAGCGGCCCAGCAAGGAGCCCAGCTGGTGGTGTGCCAAGAGCTGCACACCAGCGCCTACTTCTGCCAGATCGAAGATGTCACGCGCCACGACCTGGCCGAGCCGATTCCGGGGCCCTCCACCGACCACTTCGGGGCCCTGGCCAAGGAGCTGGGGCTCGTGCTGGTGATCAGCCTGTTTGAGCGGCGGGCGGCGGGCCTCTCCCACAACACCGCCGTGGTGCTGGAGAGCGATGGCCAGATCGCAGGCACCTACCGAAAAATGCACATCCCGGACGATCCGGGCTTCACGGAGAAGTTCTATTTCGCCCCGGGCGATCAGGGCTTTGAGCCGATCCAAACCAGCCTGGGGCGCCTGGGGGTGCTGGTGTGCTGGGACCAGTGGTACCCGGAAGCGGCCCGGCTGATGGCCCTGGCCGGCGCCGAGCTGCTGATCTATCCCACCGCCATTGGCTGGAGCCCGGAAGACGACGGCGACGAGCAGGCCCGCCAACGGGAGGCCTGGATCACGGTGCAGCGGGGCCACGCCATCGCCAATGGCCTGCCCCTCTTAGCGGTGAACCGCTGCGGGATCGAAACCGAGCCTGGGGCCAAGGGCGGCATCAGCTTTTGGGGCAGCAGCTTTGGCTGTGGCCCCCAGGGGGAACTGCTGGCCATGGCCAGCAACGATCAAGACGAGGTGCTGCTCGTGGATCTGGATCTGGAGCGCAGTGAGGCCGTGCGCCGCTGGTGGCCCTTCCTGCGCGATCGCCGCATCGATGCCTACGGCGATCTGCTCAAACGCTGGCGCGACTGAGCCGCACCCCAGAGCCTTCTGAAGACCTGGGGGCTGGACCTGCCTGGCACCATGGGGCCAAAGGGTTCCTAGCCATGCGCACCGGCGAAATTCACCGAGTCACGGGGGAAACCGCTGTGCGCATCAAGCTCAACCTCGATGGCACGGGCAGCTGCCAGGTGGGCACCGGCGTGCCCTTCCTCGACAACATGCT
>CAIYSK010000322.1 GCA_903928835.1 uncultured cyanobacterium | reverse complement strand
TGGCGGGCCTGGCTGGATTGGCTGGTCACATTTGGCCCATCTGGCTGAAATGGAAGGGCGGCAAGGCGGTTGCCACTGGCCTAGGCATGCTGCTGGGGGTGTCTTGGCCGGTGGGGCTGGCCTGTTTCGGCATCTTTCTGGCGGTGCTCACCTTCAGCCGGATTGTGTCGCTTTCGAGCGTGGTGGCGGCCCTAAGCCTGCCCCTGCTCATGGTGGGCTCCTTTGGCAGCGGCGGAATGCGCCCCGCCTACCTGCTGCTGGCCGTGCTCACCACCGCGCTTGTGGTGTGGAGACACCGCAGCAACATCGAACGGCTTTGGGCCGGTACGGAACCCAGGCTGGGCAGCAAGAAACCAGACCAAGGAGCCAGCTAAAGGGCTTCTGGTTAGGGCCCTAGCCCAACTCTTGGCTGCGTTGGGCAGCGGCCACAACAGCCTCAAGCAACGCTGAGCGAACCCCTGCCTTTTCCAGCATCCTGAGCCCGGCCATGGTGGTGCCCCCGGGGCTACTCACCATGTCTTTGAGCTGGCCGGGATGGAGCGCTTGCCCATCCAATAGGGCTGCCGTTCCGGCCAAGGTGCGGTGGGCCAACCGATGGGCCAGGCTGCGGGGCAGCCCTGCCGCCACGGCCCCATCCGCCATGCCCTCGGCCACCAAGGCCACAAAGGCGGGCCCCGATGAGGTGAGGGCTAGAAAGGCATCGAGCTGGGCTTCCGGCAGCTCATGAACCTCGCCCACCAGGCCAAATAACCCCTCCACCCAGGACCGTTGGGCACTGGAGACCCTGGCACCAAAGGCCAACCCCGTGAGACCCTCCCGCACCAAGGACGGGGTATTGGGCACGGCCCGCACGCAGTGCCAGGCGGGGAAGAGGCGTTGCAGGCGATCCAACTTGACCCCTGCCAACACTGAGATCAAGAGCCTCTGCTGGCCAGCGCTGGGGGCTGAATCGGCTGGCTGAACCGCGGCCTGGGCGACCTGGTCGAGCTGTTGGGGCTTGACGGCGAGCAACACCACTGGAGCAGCCCAGGCCTCTGAGGGGTCGGTGGCCACGGCCAGGCCATGGGCCTTGGCCAGCCGGACCGCCGAGGCCTCACTGGCCACGACGGCGCGCACACCGATGGGCTCGACCAAGCCGGCATCAAGCAGGGGAAACAGCAAAGCCTGGGCCATGCGGCCCAGGCCAACCACTCCCAGGGAGGGGGTGTTGTTCAAGGGGATGCTCAGATTGCGGTGTCCTGACGGCCCCAAGCGGGACTCGGCGCTGCCTCTGCTGGCTCGCTCACCTCACGGTTAACGATCGTGGGCGAGGAGGCTTCATCGCTGGAGGCCGCGGTGACGGTCACGCAGCTCGGGGCAAACAGGAAGATGCTTTCGCCCACGCGCTCTTGATGGCCATCGATGGCGAAGGTACCGCCGGCCACAAAATCAACGGCCCGCTGGGCCTGATCCGGCTCCATCATCGTGAGGTTCAGGATCACGGTTTTGCGGTCCCGAAGGGCCTGAATAGCCCGGGGCATCTCATCGAAGCTGCGGGGCTCCATCAAGGTGACCTCGGACGAACCGGCCGAAAGACCGGGCATGCCGATCACATTGGTACCAGCAAACGGATCTTCCGTGTTGAAGCTGGACGTCAAGGCCAGAGCATTGGCGCGAC
>CAIYSK010000321.1 GCA_903928835.1 uncultured cyanobacterium | reverse complement strand
GAGGCCTTGGGTTGCGGGGCTGCTAGGCAGCTCTGGCAGCCCTTCTCAAGCGGCAGCCAGGTTGGCGGCCACGAAGTCCCAATTCACCAGCTTCTCGAGGTAGGTGGTCATGTAGTCGGGACGGCGGTTCTGGTAATCCAGGTAGTAGGCGTGCTCCCAAACATCCATGGTGAGCAGGGCCGTTTGGCCGTGGGCCAGGGGCAGGTCGGCGTTGGCGGTTTTGGTGACCTTCAAGGTGCCACCATCGAGCACGAGCCAGGCCCAGCCGCTGCCGAACTGGGTAGCGCCAGCGGTTTTGAACTGCTCGACGAAGGCTTCGAAGCTACCGAAATCGGCGTTGATTTTGTCGGCCAGGGCGCCTGTGGGGCGGTCGCCACCACCGGGCTTCATGCACTGCCAGTAGAAGCTGTGGTTCCACACCTGGGCGGCGTTGTTGAACACACCGGCTTTACTGGCATCACCGGCCACCGCCTGAACGGTCTCCTCGAGGCTCTTGCCTTCGAGATCGGTACCAGCCACCAGGTTGTTGAGGTTGGTCACGTAGGCAGCGTGGTGCTTGCCATGGTGAAACTCCAGGGTGGAGCGGGAGATATGGGGCTCGAGCGCATCGAGGCCGTAGGGCAGCGCGGGCAGCGTATGAGCCATGATTTCGGAAGGATGCGTTGTGCCGAGGCGGAATCCTACCGAGGGTTTTCGCTGTTCTTCAGGCTGGAGAGTCGGTTAACCGCCCACCTTCAGAAGTTCCACTTCAAAGGTGAGGGTGGCGTTTGCCGGGATGACGCCACCGGCGCCCCGCTCCCCGTAGGCCAGATCGGGAGGAATCACCAGCTTGCGCTTGCCGCCCACCTTCATGCCCGCCACACCCTCATCCCAGCCCTGGATCACCCGCCCGGCGCCCAGGGGGAAGGAAAAGGGACCCCGGCCGTAGCTGCTGTCGAATTCCTTGCCGCTAGCCAAGGTGCCGCGGTAGTTGACCGAGACCATCTCGCCTTTGACGGCTTCGGGGCCATCGCCCACCACGAGGTCGGTGATGCTGAGGCCGCTGGGGGTAATACGGGCTTTGGCCAGTCCCAGATCGCCTCCGAGGGCATTGGCCTGGGCGATGTCAGTGCTGGGATCGGTGCTCGGGTCGGGGGCCATGGCAAACAAGGTGGGGTTGGGGTCTTCGGGGTCGAGCTCCAGGCGGCTGCTGATCGCTGGGGCGGTGCTGTTCGCAAACGCTGTGGTGTTCGCAAATGCGGTGCTGTAGGCAGCGCCGGTGGTCGCGTTGGGGGCGGCCTCCACCGTGGTGGGGCTCACCAATTGGCTGACCAGGGCCAGCAGCAGGCAGGCCACGCAAACGGCCGAGCTAATCAAGATGTCGCGCATGGCGGGCCTGGGGGCTGCACGGAAGTGTGCTGATTCTGCCTACCCACGGCTTCTAGGCTTGCTGGCCATGGGAGCCAAGCGCCAGATCTGGTGGTGGGCCAGTGCGGCTGGCGGCCTGGTGGCGGGTCTGGCCCTGCCGCCGGTGGGGTTGCCGCCGTTGCTTTGGCTGGCCTTGGTGCCGCTCTGGGGAATCACCGCAGCCCCGATATCCCCTTGGTCGGGGGCGCTGTGGGGAGGCTTGGCGGTGCTGATGAGTCACCGTTGGCTTTTGGCCCTTCACCCCCTCGACTGGATCGGGGTGCCCTTGCCGCTCAGCCTGCCCCTGTGTGGGTTGTTGCTTGGCATCTGTGCGGCGGCAGGGGGCCTTTTGGTGGCCCTTTGGGTGCGGCTGGCCCGCCGATTGGATGCCCGCCGATTGAGCAGTGCGGTGCTGCTGTGCGGCGGTTGGGGACTGGGGGAGGTGCTGTTGGCGAAGGGACCCCTGTTTTGGCTTGGCTTGGGTGCGTCGGCGTTGCCTGGGGATCGGGGCTTGGCGGGCCTGGCCGCCCTTGGGGGCTCGGGTTTGGTGGCGGCGGTGCAGCTGGGCATCGGTTGGTGTCTGTGGTGCTGGTGGGTGGGGCCGTCCCGCCGGCGGTGGGCGCTGGTTGTTGCGTTGGTGATGGTTGTTGCCCATGGCGCCGGCGCGGGGGCCTTGGCGCTGATTCCGCTGGCGGGCCAACGCACCGAGCGGGTGCTGGTGCTCCAGCCCGCAATCCCCACCCGAGAGAAGTTTCAGCCGGCTGAGCAGGCCCTGTTGCGGCGGCGCCTGGAGGCGGCCCTCGGCGAAGCCAAGGCCCGCGATGGGGCGGTGGTGCTGTTGCCGGAGGGGGCCTTGGGGGCAGATCCATCCCTGGCCGCGCCTGCTCAGGTGCAATTGATGGCCGGGGGCTTCCGCTGGCAGGAGCGGGGCGCTGAACTCGAGCAGCGCAGCAGCCTGCTCCGCTTTGAACCCGGCGAGACCATGCCAGGGGGATGGATTGATAAACACCGGCTGGTGCCCCTGGGGGAATGGGTGCCCCTGGCTGGGCTGGCGCGCTGGAGCGGGCTTTCTGCGGTGGGAGGCCTTGAACCAGGGTTGCCATCCCGGTTGCTACCGCGACCCCAAGGAGCCATTGG
>CAIYSK010000320.1 GCA_903928835.1 uncultured cyanobacterium | reverse complement strand
TGGGCCGGCGTGAGCAGGGATGGGGTGCCACCACCGAAATAGACCGTGGAGAGCGGAGGCCCCAGGGGAGCCGTTGCAATCTCTTGATGCAGCAGCTCGAGGTAGGCGGCGATCGAACGGCTGCCAGGGGCAGAGGCCTCGCCACTGGCCAGGTCTCCCAAGGGCACCACAGGGAAGTCGCAATAAAAACAGCGCCGGTGGCAGAAGGGCAAATGCAGATAAGCGCTGCGGGGCGGATATCCAGGCGGGCGAAATGGACCGAAATCAGGCATGCTTCGGCCTGGGCTGTCGGGACGTCACACACCACAGGAATGTTGGACTCGCTCATCCTGGTCCTGTTTGTGATCTCCGGGGCCGCCGCTGGCTGGCTGGGGGTCGATCTCCTGCCGGAGCAGCAGTTGATCCGCATCCCCAACCTCGAGCAGCTCACCTGGATCCTCGCGGCCGTGGGAGCTGCTGCGGGCCTGGTGGCCGGGCTGGTGTTCGGCTACCTGCGCAAAACCCTGATGCAGCAGGTGCGCAGCATGCCCACCGACCTGCTCGTGAGCCGGGCCGTGGGACTCATCCTGGGGCTGCTGGTGGCCAACTTGCTCCTAGCGCCGATCCTGCTCCTGCCCCTGCCCTGGGAGGTGGTGTTCGTCAAACCCCTGGCGGCCGTGGTGAGCAATGTGTTTTTTGGGGTGTCGGGCTACAACCTGGCCGAGGTGCACGGACGCACCCTGTTGCGCCTGTTCAATCCCAGCAGCACCGAAGCCCTTCTGGTGGCCGAAGGGGTGTTGCTGCCAGCCAGCGCCAAGATCCTCGACACCAGCGTGATCATCGATGGCCGGATCCGGGGCCTGCTCGATTCCGGCCTGCTGGAGGGCCAGGTGATCGTGGCCCAAAGCGTGATCGATGAATTGCAGGCCCTGGCCGATTCCAGCAATGCCGAAAAGCGGGGCCGGGGGCGTAGGGGGCTGAAACTCCTCAGTGAGCTCCGGGAGCAGTACGGCCGCCGCCTGGTGGTCAACACCACCCGCTACCAGGGGAAGGGCGTCGACGACAAACTGCTCGAGCTCACCGCCGACACCGGCGGCACCCTGCTCACCGCCGATTACAACCTGGCCAAGGTGGCCGAGGTGAAAGCGCTCAAGGTGCTCAACCTGAGCGAGTTGGTGATCGCCCTGCGCCCTGAGGTGCAGCCCGGCGACGAACTGCCCATCAAGATTGCCCGCGACGGCAAGGAAGCCGACCAGGGCGTGGGCTATCTCGACGACGGCACCATGGTGGTGGTGGAAGGCGCCCGGGGCCGCATCGGCGAACGGCTGCCGGTGGTGGTTACCGGAGCCCTGCAAAACCCCACGGGCCGCATCGTGTTTGCCCGCACCGGCACCAGCCAAACACCTGCCGAAAGCACCGCATCAGCGGCACCGGGCCCCTCCAACACCAAGCGCAAGGCCAAGCCCAAAGCGTCCCCCCCCAAGCCGGAGGCCGGCAGCCCCAGCTAGGCTCCGCTCACATGCCAGTTGTGGTGCGCGGATGACGGCGTCAGCTCCCTATTACGGAGATTCGGGAGTGCTACGCACTCCGCCGCCCGACCTGCCGAGCCTGCTGCTCAAAGAACGGATCGTTTACTTGGGCTTGCCCCTGTTCAGCGACGACGATTCCAAGCGTCAGCTGGGCATCGACGTGACCGAATTGATCATTGCCCAACTCCTCTATCTGGAGTTCGACAACCCCGACAAGCCGATCTTCTTTTATATCAACTCCACCGGCACCAGTTGGTATTCCGGCGATGCCATCGGTTTTGAAACCGAAGCCTTCGCCATCTGCGACACCCTCAGCTACGTGAAGCCCCCGGTGCATACCATTTGTATCGGCCAAGCCATGGGAACCGCCGCAATGATCCTCTCGGCCGGCACCAAGGGCCAGAGAGCTGCCCTGCCCCACGCCTCGATCGTGCTGCACCAACCCCGCAGTGGCGCCCGCGGCCAGGCCACCGACATCCAGATCAGGGCCCAGGAGGTGCTGCACAACAAGCGCACCATGCTCGGGATGCTGGCCGACAACACCGGCAAAAGCGTGGAGCAGCTCTCCAAGGATTCCGACCGCATGACCTACCTCACCGCCGAAGAGGCCAAGGAGTACGGCCTGATCGACCGGGTGCTCACCAGCCAGAAGGAGCTCCCCACCGGATTACCTGTTGCCGCCGGTATGAGCCCTGGAATCAGCCCTGGCAACCCGGGAATCAGCTAACCCGGGCTTCACTCGCTTCGCCCAGCTTTTCAACCGCACCCTTCTTCAGCCATGCCCATCGGCACCCCCAGCGTTCCCTACCGCCTCCCTGGCAGCCAGTACGAGCGCTGGGTTGACATCTACACCCGCCTGGGCGTGGAACGGATCCTCTTCCTGGGCCAGGAGGTGAACGATGCGATTGCCAACAGCCTGGTGGCCCAGATGCTCTACCTCGATTCCGAGGACAGCTCCAAGCCGATCTACCTGTACATCAACTCCCCCGGAGGCTCGGTGACGGCCGGTCTGGCGATCTTCGACACCATGCAATACGTCAAATCCGTCGTGGTGACGATCTGTGTGGGCCTGGCGGCATCGATGGGAGCGTTCCTGTTGGCAGCTGGCACCAAGGGCAAACGGCTGGCCCTGCCCCACAGCCGGATCATGATCCACCAGCCCCTGGGCGGCACCAGTCAGCGCCAGGCC
>CAIYSK010000319.1 GCA_903928835.1 uncultured cyanobacterium | reverse complement strand
TGGCGCCCCTGTTTGAGGAGACCCTGTTTCGGGGTGTCCTGTTGCCGGTGCTTGGTCAGCGCTACGGAGGCCTGTGGGGAGTGGTGATCAGTGCCCTGGTTTTTGGGATTGCCCACCTCAGCTTGGGGGAGCTGCCAGCCCTGTTTGTGCTCGGTCTGGGCCTGGGTTGGCTCCGCCTGCAGAGCGGTCGCCTGGGCCCCAGTGTGTTGATGCACGGTCTCTGGAATGGCCTCACCTTCGCCAATTTGTTGTTGTTAGCCGGTTAAGCCGAGTCAAGGCCTTGCTCTAGGGCGCTCTGGATGGTTCACTTGCGCAGCGCAAGTTTCCAAGTTTTGGTTGCCTCGTTTTCCTCCCAACAGGCAGCTCCCCAGGCCCCTCGCCCCCGCCGATCCAGTCCTAGGTCGGTTAAGAGCCAAACCGGGCTAGGCCAGGGCAAGAGAGCACTTCAGCTCCTCCAGGGTTCCCTCTCGGGTCGCAAGGTTGAACGCCGCTCTCCCTGGCTGGCCGGCTTCCATCGGGCTGCCGATGGCACCTTGGCGGGCCTCGGCCTTTGCATGTTGACCTTGAGTGGACTCACCCTGCATTGGCAAACCCAATGGGGTCGCAACTACGAGCAACTGGAGGCCTCCCAGTCGCTCGGCCAGAGGATGCAGGAATCGGCTGCGGTCTTGGAGCAGCATCACCTCGGCGCCGTCAAGCGCCCTGGCCAGCTGGTGCCCACCAACAGCGAGAACCTCATCTACCTCCAATCGCTCCAGAAGAGTCCCCAGTCCCAAGCGGCGGCCCTTCTGGGCAGCATCCAAATGGCTCCGATCCGCTCCGGCTATTGATCGGCCACTGAATGGCGCCCCGACCTCCTGCACCACCCGTTCGAGCCAGCCGCCGCACTAGCGCGCCCAAGGGGCCTCGCCAGGGCCATCGGGTTTTGGCTCTGCAGCCAGTGCCAGCCAGGCGGCTCATCGCGGTGTACTTGGTGCTCTGCGCCGGATTGGGCGGCCTTGGCATCAGGCTCGCATGGCTCCAATTGGTAGAGGGGGGCAACCTCGAAGCCCGGGCCCGCTCGATCCAAACCAAGTCGATTAATCCGATCGGCGAGCGCCGCACGATCGTTGACCGCACCGGCAGCCTCGTGGCCCTTGATGAGGAGCGCTTCACCCTCTGGGCCCATCCCCGCTATTTCAACTTTCCAGGCGATGACCCCCTGAAGGTTCGTCCTTCCCAGGATGTAGCCACCAAGCTGGCGGGCGTCTTGGCCGTGCCCAAGGCCACCCTGGCGGCGGCCATGGCTGGCAAGCGCAGCGGGGTCAAATTGGCCACCGATCTGGATCCCGAAACCGCAGGCCGGGTGAGGGCCCTGGGGATCAGTGGCCTGGATTTGGAGGCCTACCCCCATCGCATCTATCCCCAGGGGAGTCTGTTCGCCAATGTGGTCGGCTTTTTGAACCTCGAGCGGGTTCCCCAGGCCGGGCTAGAGCAAAGCCGCAACAGGGATCTCAAGCGCCATGAGACGCCGCTGCGCATGTTGCGGGGCGCCGATGGCACCCCCCTGCCTGCAGGCCTATCAGCTGGTTCCCTCTATGGCGATGACCTGCGCCTGCAGCTCACCCTGGATGCCCGCCTGCAACAGGTAGCCCAACAGGCCTTGATCCAACAGGTGAAGCAATGGCATGCCAAGCGCGGGGCTGCCCTGGTGATGGATGTGCGCAACGGCGAAATCCTGGCCCTGGCCTCCACGCCCACCTACAACCCCAACACGTTCTGGAAGTTCAAGCCAGGCCTGTTTCGGGAATGGTCAGTGCAAGACCTGTATGAACCCGGCTCTACCTTCAAGCCGATCAATTTGGCGATTGCCCTGCAGGAGCGGGCCATCGATCCCAATGGCAAGGTGATCGATAACGGCAGCCTCTCGATTGGCGGATGGCCGATCTTTAACCACGACCACAGGGCCAACGGGGTGATCGACTTCCCCACCGTGCTTCAGGTGTCGAGCAACATCGGCATGGTCCAGGCCATGAAGCACGTCAAGCGGGATCGCTTTTGGCAATGGATGCATACCTTTGGCATCGATGCCACGCCCGACACCGACCTGCCAGGTGCCGTGGCAGGAGAGCTGAAGACCAAGGCCGATTTCGTCAGTCAACCGATCGAATCGGCGGTGGCGTCCTTCGGCCAGGGCTTTTCCCTAACACCCCTGAAATTGCTGCAATTGCACGCCATGCTCGCCAATGGCGGTCGCCTGGTGAGCCCCCACATCACCCGGGGTCTGCGCTCCGGGGATGCCCTCGCCAGCCCGGCCCCAAGCAGTGGGGTTCCCCTGCTCGATCCAGGGGTCACCCAAACGGTGATGCGTTGGATGGAGAGTGTGGTTCAACAGGGCAGTGGCAAGGGCGCCCGCATTCCGGGCTATCGCATCGGGGGTAAAACCGGAACCGCCCAAAAGGCCGAACGGGGCGTTTACATCCCGGGAGCTCGGATCTGCAGTTTCGTCGCCCACCTCCCCATTGAGGATCCCCGCTACGTGGTTCTGGTTGTCGTGGATGAACCCCAGGGCGGCAATGCCTATGGATCCACAGTGGCTGTTCCCGTGGCCAAGCAGATCATCGAGGCGTTGCTCGTGCTCCAGCACATCGCCCCGTCAGTGCCCATAAAACCGCTAACCCAATTGCCCACAACAATGCCCCCAAAACTTCCCACACCCGCCAAACCTCTCGGGGCTTCCCCTGGTTAGGGGGGTCAGGGCTGGCCGTTCTGTTGGCGTTCCCTCAAGCTTGGCCAAGGTGGCAGGGCTTTGTCGAGGGCACTGGCTAGCGTGATCACAACAAGGGGGATGCCCCAACTGCACGCCGATGGCCAATCTGCTCGATCAACTCGCCGCCATGACCGTGGTGGTGGCCGATACCGGCGACATCGACGCGATCAAGCAGTTCACCCCCCGCGATGCCACCACCAATCCATCCCTGATCTTGGCCGCGGCCCAGATCCCGACCTATCAAGATCTGATCGACCGCTCCTTGAAGGAAAGTCGCGATGTGATGGGAGCCGATGCCTCGGCCGAGCAGGTGGTGCGGGAGGCCTTGGATGAAATCTGCGTCACCTTTGGTAGGGAGATCCTCAAGATCGTGCCGGGTCGGGTCTCCACCGAGGTGGACGCGCGCCTGAGTTACAACACCGAAGCCACCATCGCCAAGGCCCGCAAGCTGATTGGTTTGTATCGAATGGCCGGGATTGGCACCGATCGGGTGCTGATCAAAATTGCATCCACCTGGGAAGGGATCAAGGCCGCTGAAAAACTGGAGCGCGAGGGCATCCACTGCAACCTCACCCTGTTGTTTGGTTTCTCCCAGGCGGTGGCCTGTGCGGAAGCAGGGGTGACCCTGATCTCCCCATTTGTGGGCCGAATTCTGGACTGGTTCAAAAAAAGTACCGGCCGATCGAGTTATCCAGGCCCGGAAGATCCCGGGGTGCTTTCCGTGAGCCAGATCTTCAACTACTTCAAGACCTATGGCTACAAAACCGAGGTAATGGGGGCGAGTTTCCGCAACACCGACGAAATCATCGAGCTGGCGGGATGCGATCTGCTCACCATCTCCCCAGGCCTGCTCGACCAACTGCGCCAAACCGAGGGGGAATTGCAGCGCAAGCTCAATGCCTTTGATCCCAAGCCCACCCAGGAGCAGATTCATCTCGATGAGGTGGCGTTCCGCTCGATGCTCCAAGCCGACACCATGGCAACGGAAAAGCTGGACGAGGGCATCCGAGGGTTCACCAAGGCCATCGAAACCTTGGAGGCCCAGCTCGCCCACAGGCTGGCCCAACTGGAAGGGGGCGCCGCCTTCGGCCACGCAGTGCACGAAATACTTCTGCTTAATGACC
>CAIYSK010000318.1 GCA_903928835.1 uncultured cyanobacterium | reverse complement strand
CTTGGTAACGAAACAAAAAAGCAACAATCACCCAACAGGAAGCATGACTCTTGTTAGACATCCAAGCGCTTTGATACATCAAGATTATAGGCATCCTTATCCTTTAGATAAAACTCAAGTGCTTCTAAGACAATCGTCCCGAAAGCTTTACCCTCCAAGATGCCAAGCAACTTGAGCGCACGGTGGGCCTCATCGGGCACCGAGATTGTGATTCGCCGCATATCAGGTTAAACCTTTAACGAGAGTATACGAGCTATTCAACAAACAAAAAGAATCTACGGCAGTTGTGCATCGGATACAAGGTATTACCACCATGGCAACAAACCAAGAGTCATGTGCAAATCGCAAAAACAGAGATAAACCCTTCGAAAGCACGCGCAATAGTCGACAAGAGGCTGCCACCGAGACACTCATTTCGCGACGCACCAGAATGCATATCGAAGCAAGCTTTGCAACAAGCTGGCTGGGCATAAAGCTGGATCTGAAAAAATTAAAAATAGTGCACTAATGCTATAGGTGTTTTAGTTTAGAAGTGACACTGATGCAGATCCGATGATGCGTTGCAGCGGAAATCGCAAACACAGCATGGCTGCTGCACAACTAAGGCAGTTAGCAGTACGGGGAAGGGGAATTGCTCCCATAGGCTTAATTTGCCTAATCACCAAGGAGCAGAATCCATGAATGAACGCATTCGAGTGATGCAACGGCAACCAAGGAGAATATCCATCACCCTGAGTTACCACGTTCACGAAGCGCTGCTGTCGCGCTCAGAAGAGGAGGGACGCTCGGTATCAAATTTGTGTGCATTTTTACTAGAAGATGCCCTGCGTGAACCAAACCGCCAAATCCAAACACCCACGTTTGGTCAACCAGTGGCTGCCAATGGTGTAAAAAGCAAGCCAGTACGGGGTATGCACACCTACTAAGGGGGGATTCGCAAAAGGCCTTGGAGAATTTCTTGCGCCAAGGCCTTCAAACGTAAGATCCAAATAGAAGTTGAATGGCGGCTAGAGGACGAAACAAACAAGTCTCAATCTATCAAGACGCAGGGGGATTGAGACATGGATCTAATCGCCGTCGGAGTTTAGACAATGCGTTACGCTCAATACGTTGAACCTTATCCTTACTAAGGCCGAGCTGGACCGAGACCTTGGCGAGGGAAGGTTTGCCGTCAGTCGCAAACCGCATCCGGAGAACCTTCCGCTCCAGGGGTTCGAGTTTGCCAATGTGCGTATGCATCCATTGATAATCATCATGGATCGTGGGACCCTCCACGCTGGCAACGGTATCAATCAAGGTCATATCCTGTCCATTACTACCCACATGCTGATCCAAAGACTGAATGTGGCAACGTTCGGCCGTATGGAGCACAAACCGGAGCCTTCGCTCCGATTGTCCTAGCTGGCTTGCCAACTCGGCTTGGCTAAGGGACTCCTCTGAGGCAGCCTGGAGCTGACCAGCCTTCACAGCCAAATCGGTCACACTAACTGGAAGGCGAATCGAACTGCTGTGCTCGTGCAGGTAACGCCCAACAGCTTGCTTAATCCACCAATAACCATAGGTCGAAAACTTATAGCCCCGGGAGGGATCAAACTTTTCGACAGCTCGAATGAGACCAATATTTCCGGCTTGAATCAGGTCCATAGAATCCTGATTGAGATGCTGGCTTCGCCGGGCATAGCGGCTCACGATGGTGACGACCAGCCGCAAATTGGCGTTCACCATCCGGGCATGCGCTCGACGCCCGCGGCGGACAAGGGAGGGTGTTTGCTCGTCCGCGTCTTGCCACTCGCGTACCAAGCTTCCCAGGTGCACCTCCTCTGCATCCGTAAGAAGGGGAATACGGCCAATCGTTTTTAGATAGTCACCGAGGGCATCGGCCATACAGAGGCTTGCGTAGAGCCCCGGAATCCTCTGTTGAAAGTCGAAGGAATAGGGGCACTAGCTGCCCAACTGCGGCGCCAATGCCGCAATCTCAGGACTCAAACGAAAAGTGCCAGGTCTGATCGATCGGTAGGTTTGTTGGCGAGACGGTTTACTCAGCACGAGTTGCCATAGCTGGCCCTGACCCGAGCGAAAAAGACCAGCGCACGAGAGGAGATAGTAGCTCCAAAGGCGATAGAAGCTAGGAGGGATATCCTGGGAGAGACGGGGCCAAGCAGCATCAAAATTAGTCCACCAGGCCATTAGGGTTTTGTCATAATCATGTCCAAAATTTTCCAAGTCTTGAAGAATCAAGGAACACTCAAAGCCACGACACAACTGCTGGGCAGAAGGCAATCTGCCATTAGGAAAAATATAAGTGTCAATCCAAGGGTCGATTTTGGCAGTGGTTTCACGGGTGCCAATACTTTGCAACAACATCAAGCCATTATCGGTCAATAGTTCCTTGACGATCTGAAAAAATATAGAGTCATTAAGTCGACCAACATGCTCCATCATGCCAATCGAGACAATGCGATCAAAGGGTTGCTCCTGGCGCAGGAGCGGGGTCCGATAGTCAGCAAGGATAGTCCGAACGGGTAAATCAAGCGAAAGTCCCTGGGCATAGAGCTGCTGCTGCGCCGATACGGTGATTCCCAGAACCTCAACACCGTAATTCTCAGCTGCATATCGGGCAAAGCCACCCCAACCACAGCCCAAGTCAAGGACCCTTTGGCCGGGTTCAAGCTGGAGTTTTTCGCAAATCAGTTTGAGCTTGTGCTCCTGGGCCTCCTCAAGGTTGGAAGCCTGCTGCCAATAGGCACAGCTGTAAATCCGCCTGGAATCCAGCATGGCTGCATAGACCCGAGGATCGATGTCGTAATGACGGCGGGCCACCTGGTGAGCCCGGAGGTGGGTTTGCCAATTGAGCAGGCGCTCCCCCAATGACAACACAAGGGCCCGAAGGTGGGCCAAGGGGTCAAACCCCTGCATGACGTTGATCGCAGTATTGGGCGTCAGCAACCGGGTGAACAACTGATCCAGCCGTTGGCAATCCCATAGACCATTGACATAGCCCTCGCCTAGGGCAAGGCTGCCCCTTCGCATTAAATCGGCAAACAAACGAGCATCACGCACCTCAATATCCCAGGGCTGATCGCCGTCAAATTCAATTCCAGCTGCCTCAGTGAACGCAGCGATCGAAGCAGGAACGGTTAGGGAATAACGACCGGAGGGCATGGCAATCAAACACGGCAATACAGCCCAGCAACATTGACAAATAAAGGGGGAATTCGGTGCGGATCTACAGCGTCAAAGCAGTCGTTCAGGCACAAATTAACCTGTAGAACCCGTCCCATAGAGATCTCTTGCTAAGATGGAAGCCTGCCAAGAAACCACAAGGGACATGCCTTGTCAGGACTGGAGACAACACGACATTGGCGGGATCGGCGCAAAGCTAGGCAGCAACTCAGCCATAAAATTAATGGCGCTGGGGTGAAGGAAGGCTGCGTTCCAACGCGATGGTGGTGGCTTTACCCCGGGGCGAAGTGCCCGTCGCCCTGAAAGTTTTGCCATCGGCGCCATTGCAGGCGGTGGCATCGAACTCTGGGGCATCAATAGCGAACATATTCCGATCCTGGAGCGCCGTCAACTCCTGGCCAAAGAGTATCAAGAGCTCAACCTCCACAGGCAATACTTTAAGGCTGGCCCTATCGAACAACTGAGGGGCAAAATATTAATCGTGGTTGATGACGGCATCGACACCGGTGATCGTCATACAGGTTGTCTCAATCTTACATGCTTTCGCCGAATACCAAAAAACCCTTGAACAACCCAATGGTGCAGACTTGATTGACTTACTCAAAGAGGCCAAGCTACCAATTCCTAGCAGGGTATGAGACCAATCGAATTCGGACGGAATGGGCAAAAAAAGGGTAAGGAGACATCACAGCCCCTCACCCAAGCCAGGAATTATTCCACTGGGATTGACAAAGCTTTAGCTTTCGACTCCTCAGCCTTTGGAATATCAAGCTCTAAAATACCATCATGATAATGGGCCTTTAAGCCTGAACTTTTGACATTGGCGGGAAGGGTAAAGCTGCGAATGAAATTACCGTATTCACTCTCAACACGATGAAAACGGAAACCGTCCTCCTCCCGATGCTGTCGACGTTCTCCTTCCAAGGTCAAAACCCCATTGTCAAGCGTGACATGAACATCCTCCTTTTTGACACCTGGAATTTCTGCCTTTATTTTAAAGGCACCATTCATTTCAACAATATCGACACGGGGACACCATTCACTATTGGAGACAACGTCACCAGAGCGGCCAACGGGGTACGTCATCGAACGGGTGTAGCGGTCCAACAAATCTTCCATGCCCCGAAGGGGCTCCCAGCGTGTAATGGCCATCGAAAAATCCAAAAACTCCATTCCAAATTTAAAGAGAAAATATTGATGCATAGGATTCACTCTTGCCTCACTTGAATGGCAGTTTGATGTAAATACGTGACAACAAGATAACTCTCTTAACCGAGAAGGAGAAGAGAGATTTGATCCCTACCATTGGCCTTTGCCACAAACAATGCACGGTCAGAGCGGGTAAAGAGATCGGTAAAATCACGGTCAGATTTACTCAGACTTGTGAGCCCACCACTGAGATGGATGCCATAACCGGAGCCGGTAAAAATACCAAGCATGCGCTTGACTGCATGGCGAAGTCCCTCACCGATGGCCATCGCTTCCTCCGCATTGCGGTTGACTAAGAGCAGGCCAAAAGCTTCGTCATAGAGGCGTACCAAAAGATCATCATCGCCAAGATGGCTCTGACATAAGTGACAAAAGTCGATTAAAACTTGATCGCCAGCCTTGTGGCCCCAGCGAAGGTTGATCTGACTGAAATTGTCAAGGTCAAGATGGAGCAAGCTCAACGGCTTGCCATCGCGCCGAGCCAGGTCGAATTCCCTAGCGCCAAGCCGAAATAACAGGTCCCTGCGCGGTAAGCCGGTGACTGGGCAGAGCGTGGCACGGTAACGCCACTCAATTTCGCGCATCGCCAAGTGGGCAAAGCCTGTGAGATGGCGCGCCTGACGCTCCGTAAAAACATGGGGCTCACGATCGAGAACACAGAGGGTGCCAAGGGGAAAATGACGGGGGGTTTGCAACGGCGCCCCTGCATAAAAACGAATGCCTGGCTTGTCGATCACCAGGGGATTGGTACAAAAACGT
>CAIYSK010000317.1 GCA_903928835.1 uncultured cyanobacterium | reverse complement strand
TTGGAGACCTGCGTTCTACCAACTGAACTAACGGCGCAATGCCGACGCCCCCGTAGACAAGAGGGAAGATCTGTTGAGAGAGATCCTCAGCGGTCGAAGCGTTGCTTGACTCGAGTGGCTTTACCCACCCGATCACGCAGATAGAAAAGCTTCGCCCTACGCACCTTACCGCGGCGCTCCACTTTCACGGAGGCGACCTGGGGGCTGTGGAGCATGAAAACCCGCTCCACACCGATGCCTTGGAAGATGCGGCGCACGGTGATTGTCTCGTTGAGACCGCCGTGGCGCTTGGCGATCACCACGCCCTCGTAGGGCTGCACCCGTTCCTTGCTGCCTTCCCGGATGCGGACGCCCACTTTGACGGTATCGCCCACATAAATCTCGGGAAGATCGCTCTTGAGCTGCTCGGCTTCGAAGGAGCGAATCAACTCGTAGGCGCTGAGCTTGCCGGTGGTCACGCCTGCGGCGGCCTGGGCGGGCTTGTCCTGGACCGCAGTTGCGGCAGGGGCCTCAGAGGTTGCGCTCACCTGCTCCTCGTTCACGTCTTCTGCTGTCATGTCCTTTGAATCCGATGCCATCTCAGCTCCGCTACGCCTGACCAAACCACCAGTGTACCGGCTCAGGTGTCGGCATCCCTTCGCCCCCGATTCAGCTGGAGGCGCAGGCGCTGGACGGCCAGCGAGGCTCCGGTGATCAGCATCCAGGCCAGGCCTGCCCCATTGGCCAGTACGTAGAGGGTTTCGCCCTGGGGCCCCACCCAGTGCTTGAGCCATTCGCCCTCGTGCAAAACCATCAAGATGTGGGCCTGATCGCGCCCTAGGCCAGCCCAATCCCGAAGCACCCGATAGCCCACGCCGGTGGTCACGGTGAGGGCCAGGGGGAGGAGCACGAACGGGGCGATCACCGCGTGGGCTTGCCGCAGGCGCTGGGAGATGGAAGGAGCCATAGTCCCGATGGTTTACCCGCGCCCCACAGTGAGCCACCTGTTGGTAGCTTGAATCCCTGTGGAAATCCAGCCTGGCGGAAAACCAGGTTGGCTGGACAGCTTCTTTGCCCTGGCGTTTGCATGAATCTTTTCGCCGACCTCCTGGCCAGCACCAAAGGGGCGAAGCCCCAGGGCAGCAGTTCAGGGGTCATTGAAACCGGCCCCAGGATCCAGAAAGGCCGTAGGGGCGTTGAGGTCAAATCAGCCCGCGAGCTGGAAACGATGCGAAAAGCCAGCCGCATCGTGGCCACCGTGCTGCGGGAAATTATGGAGTTGGCCGCCCCTGGCATGACCACCGGCGACCTCGATCGCCACGCTGAAAAGCGCATCCGCGAGATGGGCGCCACCCCAAGCTTTAAGGGCTACCACGGATTCCCGGCCAGCATTTGCGCCAGCATTAACGACGAAGTCGTCCATGGCATCCCAAGCAGCAAGCGGGTGATCCATGCTGGCGACCTGTTGAAGGTGGATACCGGGGCCTATTTCGATGGTTACCACGGCGATAGCTGCGTCAGCCTTTGCGTCGGGGAAGGGGCCACGGAAGACGCCCAGCGACTCACCCGGGTGGCCCAGGAATCTTTGATGAAGGGGCTCGCCCAAATCAAGGCTGGCAACACCCTGCTCGATATTGCCGGTGCTGTTCAAGACCACGTTGAGGCCCATGGCTATGCCGTGGTGGAGGACTACACGGGCCATGGGGTGGGCCGGAACCTGCACGAAGAACCCTCTGTGTTCAACTTCCGAACCCGTGATCTACCCAACATGACCCTGCGGGCCGGGATGACTCTGGCGGTGGAACCGATCCTCAATGCCGGCAGCAAGGCTTGCCGCACCCTCAAGGATCGCTGGACCGTGGTCACCACCGACGGCACCCTTTCGGCCCAGTGGGAACACACCATCGCTGTGACTAGCGATGGTTGTGAAATCCTTACTGATCGCGATTTTTAAACCTTCGCGATTTTTAAACCTCCGGGCCCCTGCTGGTGAGTGAGTAGTACAACCAGCGCCCCAGGGTGGTGAGGGGCATCAGCACATAGGTGAGCGGGTTTGGGGTCACGATGATCAGGTTGCAGCCCCAGTGCGCCTGGGTAAGCACCTGGTTGGCCACAAAGTTGGCGCCCATCAAGCCGATGGGATTGAGCTCTGAGCGAAAGGGGCCCAGCACCAGCCTTCGCACCCGAATCGGCCGCCCCCCCGAGGCCCAATCCAGGGATCGCAGGCTGATGAGTTGACCGAGCAGCCGTTTACTAATTTCGTAAAGCGGACTGACGGCCGGTTGGATTTCCGCTTCTGACGTGTTGACCCACAGTTCCGGAGCAGTCCCTCCAGGGCGCCCTGCCGCCTGCTGGGCAAACAATTCCGCCAGGCGCCAGCAGCTCAGGGCATTCACCTCGAGGGCCGTGGCGGTGGCATCCTTGCTGCGGTTCTGGTGGGAATTGATGCCATGGTTGAGCACCAACACATCCACCCCAACTAGTTCAGCGGCGAGGGCAGCCTCCTGGCCTGTTTGCCAACGCACCTGGCGCAGGGGGATGATCCCGCCATTCCGGTCGCGCAGGATCAACGGCTGATCACGGCTGGAGATGGCAATCAGTTGGACGCCGCGGCGATGCCAGGCCTGGAGGAGGGCTTGTCCCAGGGCTCCACTGGCTCCGGTGATGGCCACGGTGATAGGCCCTGGGATGGCTCCGGTGGGGCCCCCTGGTGGTTGGGTAAGAGCGGTCATGGCTGGTGATGGCAAACCTTGGCCAAGACGCCAGCATGGATCAGGCCTCCCGATTCGATGGTTGTGACGGGTTTATCTCCCTTGGGCAGCACCGCTTTTGACACGGCTCTCCCAGAAACGGCTCTCCCAGAAACGGCTACCCCTGATATGGCTCCCCTGGTGCCCCTGTTTGCCCCCTATTGCGGCGGCATTGCCCAGCAAAGCGATCTGCTGAAGGCCCTGGGCTTTTTAGCCCAGGGGTCGTGGCAGGGAGTCCGCCAGCTTGAGGGCGGCAGGACCCACCCCTATCGCCTGGAGTGGCATGGGGAATCGGCGCCGCTGGAGATGCTCCGCTGCAAGTTGCTTTTCCCGGCGATGCCGGAGTTGGGTTATCGCTTTTCGCTGCAGGCCCACCAGCTGGTGCTCTGGATGGTTCAAATCGAGGGCGAGGATCTTCCCCAGGCATTTTGGCGCTGGTTGTTGTTGGGGCAGTCCATGGCTGGGGAGGCCTAAATTGCATGGCCAAGGGTCCTCGGCACGGTTGATTCATGGCTACTACCTTGCTGATTGGATCGTGCGAACCCTTCAGCGGTAAGTCGGCTGTGGTCTTGGGTTTGGCCCGTCTTTTGGGCCGACAGGGCGTCAAGGTTTCGTTTGGCAAGCCGCTAGCCACAACCCTGCAGAACCCCGCTGATGCCCATGGGGATAGGGGCGGGGCCGTGATTGATGCCGATGTGCGGTTCGTCGGCCAGACCCTTGGCCTGGCCGATAACCAGTTGATTCCTTCCCTTCATGTGCTCGCGCCTGAAACGGCCCACGCCCGCTTGCTGGCGTCTGATGTGGGGCCAGGGCCTGGCTTTGAGGCCTTGCGTGAGCAGCTGGCGGCGGTACCTGACGGGGTGGCGTTGCTCGAGGCGGCCGGCAGTCTCCACGAAGGTCTGCTCTATGGATTGAGCCTGGGCCAGCTGGCAGAGGGTCTTGATGCCCCCGTGGTGCTTGTCCATCCTTGGAACGACAGTTGCAGCATCGATTCGCTGCTCGCCGCAAAGGCCCAGCTCGGCCACCGTTTGGCGGGGGTGGTGCTGAACGCAGTGACACCAGAGGATGTGCCGATGCTCCGCGCTGAGGTGGTGCCTGCCATTGAGCGCTTGGGACTAGCGGTGTTGGGCGTGATGCCCCGCAGCCCCCTGCTGCGCAGCGTCACGGTGGAGGAGCTGGCCCGGCGGCTCGATGCCCAGGTGCTCTGCTGCCGGGATCGTCTCGATCTGCTTGTGGAAACCCTCTCGATTGGCGCCATGAACGTCAATTCGGCCATGGAGTTTTTCCGCCGCCGCCGCAATATGGCCGTGGTTACTGGCGCCGATCGCACGGATATCCAGCTGGCGGCCTTGGAAGCGTCCACCCAGTGCCTGATCCTCACGGGGGCGGGAGATCCGCTCACCCAGCTGCTCAACCGGGCCGAAGAGTTGGAGGTTCCGCTGCTCAAGGTGGAGCACGACACCCTGACCACGGTGGAAGTGATTGAGCAGGCTTTTGGCCATGTGCGCCTCCATGAGGCGGTGAAGGCCACCTATGCCGTCCGGCTGGTGGAGGAGCATTGCGATTTCAG
>CAIYSK010000316.1 GCA_903928835.1 uncultured cyanobacterium | reverse complement strand
TGCAGGCGGCCCATGCCACCGTCACCGTGGCCCACTCCCGTACTCAGCAGCTCGAAGAGCTCACCCGCCAGGCCGATGTGCTGGTGGTAGCCGCCGGCAAACCCCGCATCATCGGCGCTGACCAGGTGAAACCTGGGGCCGTGGTGGTGGATGTGGGCATTCACCGGCTAGAGCCCGACCCCAAGGCTGATGTCCAAGCCGGCCCCGACGCCAAGGCCCGGCTGTGCGGTGATGTGCGCTTTGAAGAGGTGGAGCCCATCGCCAGTGCCATTAGCCCGGTGCCAGGGGGTGTGGGCCCGATGACCGTCACGATGCTGCTGGTGAACACCTTCAGCAGCTGGTGCGGTCAATGCCAGCTTGATAACCCTTTGGCCGACTTGTTGCCGTGAGGGGGGCTGGTACCTGAGAGAATCCGCTCCAGCAATGCAATCCCGATGGCGGTGGCGGTGAGCCCGACGAGCGACAACGCCTCCAGTGCGGGGGGCGACAACGCCTCTCAATCGGGCTTTGATTTTGGTGGCTACTTGGATGTAGCCCGCCGGCAGGTTGAGCTGGCGTTGGATGGCTCCCTGGGCCCCGAGCGGCCGGAATCCTTGCGGGAATCCATGCGTTACTCCCTGTTGGCCGGTGGCAAACGACTGCGGCCCATTCTTTGTCTGGCGGCCTGTGAGCTGGCCGGTGGCGATCGCTCCCTGGCCATGCCCACTGCGGTTGCCCTGGAAATGGTTCACACCATGTCCTTGATCCATGACGACCTGCCCGCCATGGACAACGACGACCTACGCCGTGGTCGGCCGACGAACCACAAGGTCTATGGCGAAGCCAATGCGATCTTGGCGGGAGATGCCCTGCTGACCAGGGCCTTTGAAATGGTGGCTTTGCGCAGCGCCGGGGTGCCCGTTGAGCGGTTGCTGCAAGTGGTTGGTGAGCTCTCACTTGCTTCCGGTGCGCCTGGATTGGTGGGTGGGCAGGTGGTGGATCTTGAGTGCGAGGCCAAGCAGGTGGATCTCGAGACCCTCGAGTACATCCACCTCCACAAGACCGGAGCCCTGTTGCGGGCCTGTGTGGTGTGTGGCGCTCTGATCGCCGGGGCTTCTGAAGAGCTGTTGGCTGCCCTGCGCACCTATGCCCGCGGCATTGGCCTGGCCTTCCAAATCATCGACGACATTTTGGATGTCACCGCCAGCAGCGAGGTGCTTGGTAAGACGGCGGGCAAAGATCTCACGGCCGATAAAACCACCTACCCCAAGTTGCTGGGCCTAGAAGAATCCCGCCTCCGGGCCGATGCCCTCGTGGCAGAAGCCAAGGCTGCCCTCGCACCCTGGAGCGAGCAAGCCAGCCCCCTGTTGGCCTTGGCCGAGTACATCACGAGCCGTGATCGATGAACGCTCTCGAGGCCTTTTTTAGCAACGGCGTCCTCGCCTGGGGATTGGCCGCCTGCGGGATCGCCCAACTCTCCAAATTGGTGATTGAACTGGTGGTGCATCGCCGCTGGAACCCCAAGGTTCTGGTGGAAACCGGAGGCATGCCCTCCAGCCATTCGGCCTTGCTGACGGGCACGGCAGCTGGGCTGGGCTGGCAATTGGGTTTTGATGATCCCCTCTTTGCCCTGGCCGCGATCATGTGTTTTGTGGTGCTATACGACGCCAGTGGGGTGCGGCGAGCGGCCGGCCTAACGGCGGCCCGGGTGAATTCCCTGAGTGGTAATCCCTCTGCGCCTAATCCCTTGGCCCAGGACGAGTCCGAGAAGCCCCTGAAAGAAAACCTTGGCCACACCAGGCTTGAGGTGCTTGTGGGCAGCGTGATCGGCCCCTTGATTGCCTTGCCTGGTTTGGTGTTGTTGGGATCTCCGCTGCAGCTGGCTCAGAGGTTGTTACCTGGCATGGGCGCCTTGGCGTGAGCCTCCCCTCCAGCTCCGCCGATCTCCAGCTCACCACCGATCAACAAGGAGCTGTGGAAGCCTTTTCTGCTTGGCTCACCAGCCCAGCGGATGGCAGCCCCTTTGTGCTGAGTGGCTATGCCGGCACTGGCAAAACCTTCCTTTCGATGCGGTTTTTAGCCCAGGCCGAGGCGGCGGGCCTGTGTTGGACTGTGGTGGCACCCACCCACAAGGCCGTGGGGGTGTTGCGGAGCCATCTGGCGATGGCCCGGCTGCAGGCCACCTGGTTCCCCTCTACCATCCACCGGCTGCTGCGGCTCAAGCTCAAACGCCAGGGCGACCTCGAGCGCTGTGAGGAAACCGAGCAAACCGCCATGGCCCTGGAGCACCTGGGCTTGGTGTTGATCGATGAAGCCTCGATGGTTGACAGCACCTTGCTGGACATCGCCCTGCGCTGTGCCCATCCCTTTCGCACCCGACTGGTGTTCGTGGGCGATCCGGCCCAGTTGCCCCCGGTGGGGGAGCCCCAGAGTCCGGTGTTTGCCATGGACCGCGCCAACCAGGCCCAGCTCACCCAGGTGGTGCGCCACCAGGGGCCCGTGCTGCGCCTGGCCACCGGCCTGAGGGAGGGGGCGCTGCCGTGCCGCAGGCCGCCCCAGTTGCCCCCAGTTCGCACGGCCGAGGGCATGGTGGCCCTGCTGGACCGCACCGATTGGCTGGCGGCTGCCCAGGCGGCCCTGCGCCGCAGCGCTGAAACCGATAACCCCGACTTGGCCCGAATCCTTTGTTACACCAACCGCTCCCTGGAGCAGCTGGTGCCGATTGCCCGTCGGGCCTTGCACGGAGAGATGGCCGACCAGTTGCCCGTGCTCCCGGGAGAGGTGCTGATCACCCGCTCTGCGGTGATGGGGCCTGCCTGCCGGGAAGGCGACGATGCCGGCGAAGAACCCGACATGGTGCTGGGCTCCAACCGGGAGGTGGTGGTGCGCGATGTCACCCCGGAGCGCTGCGACCTTGCCGATTTGGGTTTGGCCGCCCTCCCGGGCATTGGAGTACCGGTGATTGAGACCCTCACAGCCACCGTTGAGGCTGGCGAAACCCAGCTGAACCTGCGCCTGTTGCCCCCCCTGGGCTCTGAGTCCCGAAAAGCATTTGATGGCGTGCTGGCGCGGCTGCGGCAACAGGCCAGGGAAGCCGGCAAAAAAGACGGCAAGGCCCTTTGGCGGCGTTTTTTCCTGGTGCGTGATGCCTTTGCCTCCCTTGGACCGGCTGCGGTTCTCACCGTGCACCGCAGCCAGGGAAGCACCTTTGGGGAGGTGTTTATCGATGGCGACGTCTTTTGGCCCAGTGACGACATCTTGCGGCGTCAGCTTGTCTACGTGGCGGTCAGCCGCGCCAGCCAGGCGGTGTCGCTGGTGGCAGAGGGACGGGCCCCTGCCGATGGCCAACTCTGGCGCCAATGGCTCGAAGCCCCCAGCTAGCGAGCTAGGCCTGCAGACCTTCAATCCCCTGCCAGCCGAGGTAGAGCGCCAAGCCGATGCTCACCAGGCCCACGAGCAGATCCCCCTTGTCAAATAGCCAGCTTTTCCCTTTTTCCAGTTGCGGCAGAACCCGGTCTTTACCGACCAGCAGAAGCCCCAGGAGGGGGATGAGGAGCAGGGCCCCGCTCACCAGGCTGAACAACCCCGTAGCAAGGAGCTCTTGGCTGTGGGGCAAATCGGCGGACAGCAGGCTGCCAGCTGTCTTGGCAAACAGGAAGAGATCATCCGGGCTGGCCACCTCCAGCAACCCACTGAAGCCAAGCAAAAGAGGCAGGGGCATGGCGCAAAAGCTCTCCAGCTTTTTGGTCCAGCCGGGGGGGCCGCTTTCCTCCTTGGTGCCCCACAATTCCTTGAGGCCCAGCCCCAACAAGGCTCCGGCGGCAATCAGGTCAAGCCCCGTGCGATGGCTGGTGCCCTTGTCCATGGAGAGAAGAAGGCCGTGGCCCAGGGTGAGCAGCAGGATCACGGCCAGGGCTGCGGTGGTCAGCCAGCCCACCACAAACCAGCCGCCCCGTTGCAGCGGTTTGGGGCCCAGCAGCAACAGCAACAGCAGGCCGATATGGATTGGAGAAAAGCCAATGGCCAGGCCAAAGGCCGAGAGCTCGGCTAGCAGGGAGCCCAGGCCCATCGCTGTTGTTTGCGGGTCGCCCATCGGCTACAAGCTGTCGTTAGGCACATTCCAGCGCAGGACGGTGCGCTGCTCCCGTTCATGTCCCAGCACGCTGATTGTGCCTGTAGCCAGGCTGAGCAGGGCACCGCCTTGGACGCCCAGGCCCAGCCAGGTGCCAGCCAGGCTGCGCAGGATGTGGCCGTGGGCGAAAAGGGCCACTTGTTTGTCCATGCCCAGGGCTAGGGCTTCGGCTTGGGCAATCACCCGCTCACAGCGTTGCTGCACGTCAGGGACGCTTTCCCCGCCAGGACAGCCATCGCGCCACAGGCTCCAGTGGGGGTTTTGTTGCCGGATCTCGGCGGTGGTGATGCCCTCATAGCGACCGTAATCCCATTCCTGCAGGTCGGGGCAGGGTTGCGCTTGACTGGCCAAGCCTGCTAAGGCGCAGGTGCGTTGGGCCCGTTGCAGGGGGCTCACCAGGACCCCCGCAAAGCGATGGCCGGCCAGCACGGGGGCCAGGGAGAGGGCTTCGGCTTCCCCCTCCTCGATTAGAGGCACATCGGTTCTGCCGGTGTGACGGCCGTTACGGGCCCATTCCGTGGCGCCGTGGCGCAGCAGCCAGAGCTCAACCACCTGGGGCCATCGCGCTGGAGAGATGAGAGGTGCACCTCGACTGAATCTCGAACCTCGGATTCATTCCGTACCGCGGCTTAATGGCGAACCTCAAACCAGTCGGATCCGGTGGGACCAATCTGGCTTGCGGAGACCCGGGTGACATTGGCGGCGGTCGGTCCCATCTCACACCAGAGACGCAGTTCGGTGAGTTCTTGGATCGGTCCCTCCGCCTCCACTTCCACGGAGCCGTCGGCTCGATTGCGCACCCAGCCACTGAGGCCCAGGTCCTTGGCGCGGCTACAGCAACTCATCCGGTAGCCCACCCCCTGCACCTTGCCGCTCACAAGCATGCGCCAGCGTTCATTGATGGCGGTGGGCTTGCTGTCATGGGGCTGGAGAAAGCGGCGTTCCGTGGCAGCGGCACGGCGCGAACGCAGGCGTCGGCCAGCCTCGATGGAATCACCGGGCATCCAGCCCAGTGGAGATGCAGCCAGCTGGCGTGCACGTTCTGCGCTGTCCATCCTTCACTCCGTTGAGGACATCCCCACCCTTCAAGCTGCCACAGCGGTTCCCAATCGGCTACCGATTCGAGTTGCCATCGATGGAATTCATGACCTACAAAGCTTTCGCCCCGGCGCACCACCAGCCCATGGCAGCTGGCTAGCGCCTCGCGGTAGCCCAGGCTCAGCTCCCCGCGCTTGGCATGGAAGGGCAGCACGCCAGCCATGGGGTGGCGGCGGCCTTCGCCATCGCTGAGGCTTTGACCCAGCAGCAGCAACCCTCCGCACTCCGCCACCAGGGGCATACCTGAGCCGGCTGCCCGGGCGAGGTCCTGGAGGCTGCGCTGGCTGTTGGCCAGTTGGCCAGCATGCAATTCGGGATAGCCCCCGGGCAGGAGCACCCCGCGGCACCCCTCCGGGAGCGCTTCATCGGCCAGGGGACTCCAGGGGATGGGCTCGAGTCCCACCGCCTCCAGCAGCTCGGTGGCTTCTGGGTAGCGGAAATGGAATGCGGCATCGCTGGCGATGGCGATCGGCAGACGCGCTTCCTTGCGGCCCGGGCCCTTGCTGTGCTGATTAAGGCACCAGGAAATCGGATCGCCTCCCGAGGGCTGGGGTGGGGCCAGGAGGGGCCAGAGCAGGTCAAGATTCAGGTGCTCTTCGGCCAGTTGGGCCCATTGGCCTTGCCGTTCCTCCAGGTCGGCTAATTCCCCAGGCGGCAGCAGGCCCAGGTGGCGCGAGGGCAGCTCCAGGGCGGGATGCTGGGGCAACATGCCCAGCAGGGGCACGTGGATGCTGGCCAGGGCTTCGGTGAGCAGGGCCTGGTGACGGCTACTGCCCACCCGATTCAGCACCACCCCGGCCAGTGGCACCTGGGGTGGGCCGTGGTCGCGGAAACCGCGCACCAAGGCCGCCAGCGAACCGGCCTGCCGGGAGGCTTCCACCACCAGCACCACGGGCAGGTCAAGCAGGGCCGCGACCTCCGCCGAGCTGCCGTGGCTCGTTGGACCGCGGCCATCGAATAGGCCCATCACCCCCTCGACCAGGGTGAGTTGGGCTTGGCTGCCGTGCCAGGCGAAGCTGCGCCGAACCCACTCTTCGCCGCAGAGCAGGGTGTCGAGGTTGCGGCATGGCCGCCCACTGACCCGGCTGAGCAGTTGGGGATCGAGGTAGTCGGGTCCCACCTTGACGGCCTGCAGGCCCTGGCCGCGGCGGCTTGCCAGGGCTGTGAGGCACAGGCTGAGCAGGGTTTTGCCGCTGCCGCTGCTGGGCGCTGCGATAAGGCAGGGCATGAAGAACTGGAGCGCCGGGCGACCTAACTGGGCAGCAGCTTGGCAGCGATGGGGGCGGCCGCGGCGAGCAGGGGGTTGGTGGAATCGTGGCCGCCGGAGAGCAGCCGGGCCATTTCCATCTCCTCGCTTTCATTCGGCAAGGGCACCACATCCTCTGCCAACTCCATGCTCGCCATTCCGCCCGATTCCAAACGCATGCAGCCGCCCGATTCGGAGCAAAGAATCACGCACAGGGGGGCGCCTGGGGTGCGCTGGCAGATCAGCCGCAGACCGACGATGGCGCCGGGGTGGGTTTTGGGTACGCCCATGGGTACGGGCATCAGCCGCAGGCGCACGGTTTGACCATCGGTGCGCTCAAATTCAGCGCCTGCCCGACTCAGGCAGAAACCAATTTTCTAGGTTCAAAAACAAATTAAACTGTTTTTGAATTATACCAATTAATATTCATGCGAATAGATGGCTGGTGGTTGGACACTCACGGCGTAACAACTATCATAATCTTTTAACTCAC
>CAIYSK010000315.1 GCA_903928835.1 uncultured cyanobacterium | reverse complement strand
TTTGGTAATCAACGCCCTGCTGGCAGTGCTTCTCAATGATGTGGAGGAAGTCGTCGGCGTCGAGCTTCTCGATCGAGCCATGCACGCTCTCGAGCGCCTGATAGACGGGCACCGTGCCGATCGGCACGGGCGAAGCGTTGATGATCGCCGTGCGGACCTCATCGAGATTCACTCCGCCGGTGGAGAGATCCATCACCGTGTCGGCGCCGTATTTCACGGCCAGGCGCAGCTTGGCCACCTCCTCATCGAGATCGGAGGCATTGGGGGAGGCGCCAATGTTGGCGTTCACCTTGCAGCGGCTGGCGATACCGATCGCCATCGGCTCCAGGTTGGTGTGGTTGATGTTGGCCGGGATGATCATGCGGCCCCGGGCCACCTCCTCCATCACCAGCGATTCGGGCAGGTTTTCCCGCTTGGCCACAAAGGCCATTTCCTCGGTCACCACCCCCTGGCGGGCGTAGTGCATTTGGGAATAGTTACCCGAGAAGCCGGGGGCTCCACGGCGCTTCTCAATCCAGGCGCTACGCATGATCGGGCTACGACGAATAGGGGGTGCCTGCAAAGGCAACCGGCGGGGCGCAGCCTGAGATTGGTTTCACGGTCCAGCTCACTTCCCTGCGCCGGCATGACCCGGATCAGGTTCGGAGGGTGTGATCTCAGCCCTGGGCAGCAGTGACGCAGCCGGGCACCCCTAGTGACTTCTGAAACCTAGCAAGGACTTACGCCTGCAAGCCGTTTAGGGCCGCCGCCACCACCCGGTGGTCGCTGTCGCCTTGAAGCTGCTGGAGCGCCGTACGGGCCTGGTTGGTCAGGGCCGGATCCCCCCCATCGGCCACCAGGCGGCCCAGGATTTCGGCGCCGCCAACCCGCACCGTGCCATCGCCATCGGCGATGGCCATCCCAGCCAGCTCCATGAGCCAGGCAGCTTCGATCTCGTCCTGCTCGGCCAGGGCCGCCAGGATGCTGCAGCGCACCAGCCACTGGCCATCGGCGGCAAAGGCGTCGCGCACCAGGGGCCAGGCCCGCTCAACCGAATGGCTCACCAAGGAATTGGCCGCCTCGGCCCGCACATTGGCGTCGTCATCGGTTTGCAGAGCCGCCACCAAGGCCTGCCAGCCGTGCTCGCTCTGCTTCACCCCCAGCCCGGCGCAGCTGAGGGAGCGCACCATGAATTCCTCCTGCTCCAAACCCAAAAGCAGCAAGGGGATTGCCTGGTCCGCCGGCACCTGCCTCAAGCCCGCCAAGGCCGGCATCGAACGGCTCGGATCCCCGGAGCCGATGGCCTCCCGCAGGCGGTTGAGATCGGGCTCAGGGTTGCTCATGAACCTCATCGTGACGCAGGGCGGCCAGCAACTTGCGCCGGCGCCGGCGCCAGCTGAGGGTGCTCGTGACCAGCAAGCCCGAACCAATCAACAGGGCCGGAATCGCCTGGACGCGGTCACTGCCCTGGCGCTGCAACAGCACCACCAAGGCCAAGCCAATCAACAACGGCGAGGAGAGGGCCAACACCCCCTGCAAAACCTGGCGCTGCTTCATGGCCGACTCCTCATGGCTGGGCCCTCATGGCCGTTGCTCCATCCAGCGCAGCACGCTGCCGGTGAGCACCTTGATCCCCACCGCCAGCGCCCCTTCATCGGGGGCAAAGGTGCTGTTGTGCAAGGGCGCGCAGCCCGCCTTGCCGGCCACCCCCAACCGAAACATGGTTCCGCGGGTGCCATCGAGCAGATGGGCAAAGTCTTCTGCCCCGAGCGAGGGCTGGTCCAGCCACTGCACCTGCTCGCGCCCCAACAGCTCTTCCCCCACCGCCGCCACCAGGGCCGTGAGCTCAGGGTCGTTGTGCACGGGTGGGGAAATGCAACGGTAATGCACCCGGGCC
>CAIYSK010000314.1 GCA_903928835.1 uncultured cyanobacterium | reverse complement strand
TGGCAGTGTTTGCTTCAACGATGTGGTGATGCAGGCCGGAGCCGCCGCCTTGCCCTTTGGTGGCGTGGGCGAAAGCGGCCAAGGCAGCTACCACGGCAAGGCCGGCTTCCTCACCTTTTCCCATCAACGCAGCGTGCTTGAGCGTCCCTTTTGGCTGGATCTGCCCTTCCGCTATCCCCCCTACAAAGGCAAGCTCGGCCTGGTGAAATGGTTGCTGGGGTGACGTGATCAGAACCCTTGATGCCCAGGGGACTGGATCCACTCCAGTGGGCCGTTTAACGTTCGACGATCGCGTTGTCCGCTCCATTGATAGTGCCCATCCGTCGCTCCCTTGCTGCTTTAGCCCTAGCGGTGGTGTTGCCACTGCCAGTCGCACTGCCAGGCCTATGGCCCCTGGCCGCCCTGGCCAATGTGGTGGTCAAACCCGGCGAAACCCTCTCTGAAATTGCCGATCGCAATGGCGTCAGCCTGAAGCGACTGATGCAAGCCAACGGTCTCACCGACCCGAGCAAGCTTGCAATAGGCCAAACCTTGGTGATTCCAGGCGGCCGCCAAGGAAGTGGGGGCTGGAGCTCCTCGAGCTCCAGCAGGGGGAGTTCCCGGGGCGGCACGGTCACCGTTCGGGATGGGGACACCCTCTCAGGGATTGCCGATCGGGCTGGCATCAGCGTGAACCGCCTCATGCGCCTCAATGGCATCAGCGATCCCGACAAGTTGACCATCGGCCAAACGTTGGTGGTTGGCGGCAGTGGTGGCAGCGGTTACTCCAGCCAGGCCGCCGCAGCGAAACCCCTGCCTACAGCTCCGTACACGGTCAAGAAGGGCGAAACGGTATCCGAATTGGCTGAGCGGTTTGGCACCACCACCAACCGGCTCCTGCAGCTCAACAACATCAGTGATCCCAAGCTGTTGGTGGCTGGCACGCGCATCGCCATACCGGGCCGCCCCTCCACCGCCGCCAGCAGCCCCATACGTTCAAGCGGCACAGCAGGCGCGAGTAAAACCAGCGAGTACGTGGTGCAGTCGGGGGAGAGTTTGTCCCATATCGCCGATCGCTACAACACCTCGGTGGATCGGCTGGTAGCGATCAACAAGCTCGCCGATCCCGATTTTGTGGTTGCTGGAACCCGGATCAAGCTGCAGGCCCCACCAGCTCCGAAACCCGCCCCCAAACAGGCGGCGAAACCCACTGCCAAACCCAAGCCCCAGCCAAAACCAGCCGCCCAAACCGCGGCCAAGCCCAAGCCCACGGCAACCGTTCAAACCGCGGCCAAGCCGGTCGTCGAGACCAAACCAGTCGCCGTAGCGAAGCCTGTTGTGGCAACCAAGCCAGTTGCTCAAGCCAAGCCTGTCGTCGAAGCAAAGCCAGCAGCTGAAACCAAGCCTGTCGTGGCCAGCCAACCGGCGACCACAACCGCCACTGCGGCTACGACAACCGCGGTCACGACAAAGGCCACAGCAGCGGTAACGGCCACAGCAGCGGCAACGGCCACCAAACCTGCCGCCAAGCCGGTCGCAACCACCCCCAGCCCGAAACCCGAAGTCACCGCAAAGGTGGAAGCAAGCTCCAAGGCCCCTACAAATCAAGCCCCTACAAATCAAGCAACAACAACCCAAGCCCAACCAGCACAAACCACACCCGCACAAGCCACACCAGCACAAACCACCACCGTGGCGAGCCGTCCCCGGTCAAGCTCCACCAGCCGCTCCACCGCCAAGCTGGCCAATTCCGATTGGCGCAACTACGGCCCGCTGCAGGTGGACTGGGCCAACTGGCAATCGATGGGGGGCAGTTACGTGGCACCCACCCTCAACGGCAAGGGCCAATCCCTCTATCTGGCGATCAACTGCGGCGCCCGCAAAATCAACACCACGAGCCAATCGGGCCAGTGGAAGAGCTGGGAGGCGCCCCAGGCTGATTTCGAAGAACAGCTGGTGAGCGACCTCTGCAAAGCCAAAGGCGGCTAGGCCGCCCAGTGGAGCGGCCAGGGCTGGCGCAGATAGCGCCGGCCCGAATCCCGCAGATACAGGCGTTGGGCACCATCGTCGCTTTCCCCAATCAATTCCTCCTGCACGAGACGGCGGGCCAACCAAGCCCAGCGCTGGTCTTCCCCCGAGGAACGCCCCGAGGCCAGGTCTTCGGCCAGAAGCCGTAGATCCCGGCCATTGCGGGCCGAGACCGCTTCCAGCACCTGGGATGCCTGCTCCGACCAATCCACCCGGTGGGCCTGCCGCTGGCAGTTGTCGCAGCGGCCGCAGGGGGTAGCCAACTCCCCCACCGCCAGCAGGAGGGCCTGTTCTCGGCACCCCTCGTCCTCCGCCACGGCTTCCATGCGCCGCAACTGACGTTGGGCCAATTCCAGCCGATGCTGCTCCTGGCGGCGTTGCTCCGGGCCCAACGCCTGGGTGTCCAGTTGGGTGCCAGCGGCGCGAATGGCCCAACCCAGGCTGGTGCGATCGGCTGGATCGAAGAGCACCAGGCAGTGGGCCAGTTGGCCATCCCGCCCGGCCCGGCCCGATTCCTGGAGATAGCCCTCGGCACTGGCCGGTAGGTCCAGATGCAACACCAAGCCCACATCCGGCCGATCCACTCCCATGCCAAAGGCCACGGTGGCCACCAGCACAGGTCTGGGCTGGGTTTGGAAATGCTCAAGGGCCAGCTGACGACTCTCCGGATCCATCCCGGCGTGATATGCGATGGCCTCCAGGCCCGCCTCCGTCAGGCGTGCTGCCCACTGCTCCACCGAACGCCGGGTGCGGGCATAGATGAGGACGGCCCCCCGGGCGGCCTGGGCCGCCTCCAGCACCTGGGCCAGGGGGTCTTCCGGCCTCCTCTGTATCGCATACACGAGGTTGCTGCGCCGGGCCGATCGCACTTGAATCAATGGACGACGCAGTTGCAACAGGCGAATGATGTCGGCGCGCACCTGGGGAGCAGCGGTCGCACTGAGGGCCACCAAAGGCACCCCTGGGCACAGGCTGCGCAACTGGCCCAGCCGCCGGTAATCGGGGCGAAAGTCGTGGCCCCAGGCACTGATGCAGTGGGCCTCATCCACCGCCAAGGCCACCAAGCGCCCCGAAGCGAGCACGTCGTCGAGCAATTGGCGGGTGGCCTCCGCCTGCAGCCGCTCGGGGGCCAAATAGAGCAGCCGCAGCCGGTTGTCCCGCAGGCGCTGCAGCAATTGGCGCCGTTCAGGGGTGCCGAGGCCGCGGTGAATGCAGGCAGCGGGGATGCCGCGGCGCTCCAGTTGGCGCACCTGGTCCTGCATGAGGGCCACCAGGGGGGAAATCACCAGCACCAACCCTTGCCGCACCAGGGCCGGGAGCTGGTAACAAAGCGACTTGCCGCCCCCCGTGGGCAGCACGGCCAAACAATCCTGGCCGGCCAGCAAGGCCTCCACCACGGGGCGCTGCCCAGGCCGGAATTCCGACCAACCGAAATGGCGTTGCAGGGCCTGCTCAAGGGCCGCCTCAAGGGCCGACTCAGGGGCCAACTCCGGGGCGCCTTCGCCAGCTGATGCCACAGCCGCCAAGAAGCCCTACCTGTAGTGCCCCTAGAGACTAGCCGCCACCAGG
>CAIYSK010000313.1 GCA_903928835.1 uncultured cyanobacterium | reverse complement strand
GTTCTCCGCCATGCACGGTTCCCTGGTGACCTCCTCCCTGGTGCGTGAAACCACCGAGAGCGAGTCCCAGAACTACGGCTACAAGTTTGGCCAAGAAGAAGAGACCTACAACATCGTGGCTGCCCACGGTTACTTCGGTCGTCTGATCTTCCAATACGCCTCGTTCAACAACAGCCGCAGCCTGCACTTCTTCCTGGCTGCCTGGCCCGTTGTGGGCATCTGGTTCACCGCCCTTGGCGTGAGCACGATGGCCTTCAACCTGAACGGTTTCAACTTCAACCAGTCGATCCTCGACGGCCAAGGCCGCGTGCTGAACACCTGGGCTGATGTGCTGAACCGCGCTGGTCTGGGCATGGAAGTGATGCACGAGCGCAACGCTCACAACTTCCCCCTCGACCTGGCAGCAGCAGAAGCTACCCCCGTGGCTCTGACCGCTCCTGCGATTGGCTAAAGGCAACAGCCTGGCTAGGGCTGAATAGGCCTTGATGGAACCCCCAAGCCCCCTCCACAAGAGGGGGCTTTTTCATGGGTGCAATTTTGCTGGCATCACCCAGAATCCCTAGGTTCTGACGGGCCCACCCCAAGAAATCCAGGGGGGAGTGCTTTGTTGAACCCCATGCAGAGCTTCGAAGAAACGATTGCACGACTCGACCTGCAGCCCCATCCAGAGGGGGGCTGGTACCGGGAGATCCATCGCAGCGAGATACGGGTCACGCGCCCAGAAGGATCGCTGCGGGCCGGACTCACAGTGATCCTGTTTCTCTTGGGGAACGGTGAAACCAGCCGTTGGCACAGGGTGAGCGGTGCCGATGAGGTCTGGGCCCATGCCGGGGGTGATCCCTTGGAGCTCAGCTGCCTTCCGCCCGAGGGCGGCACCACCTCCCAGATCCTGCTTGGAGCCGGCCACCAGCCCGTAGCCGTGGTGCCCGCGGACCATTGGCAGGCAGCCCGCTGCCTCGGCGCGTGGTCCCTGGTGAGCTGTTGCGTTGGCCCGGGTTTTGACTTCGCCGACTTTGGGCTGTTGGCGGACCTGCCAAGCGAGGACCATCCCGCCGGGGCCGATCCCACCTTGCTCTAGGGCTTCTGGGTAGGCTCCAAGGATCGAAACCGTGTGATGGGCAGCAGCTTCGGCAAGCTCTTTCAGATCAGCACCTTCGGGGAATCCCACGGCGGTGGTGTGGGGGTGATCGTCGATGGCTGCCCTCCACGGCTCGACCTCGACCTCAATGCCATCCAGGCAGAACTTGATCGCCGCAAACCGGGTCAAAGCAAAATCACCACCCCGCGCAAGGAAGACGACCAGGTTGAAATCCTCAGCGGCCTGCTCGATGGGGTCACCCTTGGCACCCCGATCGCCATGGTGGTGCGCAACAAAGACCAACGGCCTGGCGATTACAAGGAGATGCAAGTGGCCTTTCGGCCCTCCCATGCCGATGCCACCTACCAGGTGAAGTACGGCATTCAGGCCCGCAGTGGTGGTGGACGAGCCTCTGCTCGTGAAACGATTGGCCGCGTGGCCGCTGGAGCCATTGCCAAACAACTACTGGCCAAGGCCCATGGCACCGAGGTGATCGCCTGGGTACGACGCATTCACACCATCGAAGCCAACGTGGATCCGGCTGGGGTGAGCCTCGAAGCCGTGGAATCCAACATTGTTCGCTGCCCTGACGAGGCGGTCGCCCAGCAGATGATCGAGCGCATTGAGGCCATTGGCCGGGAAGGCGACTCCTGTGGGGGGGTGATCGAGTGCGTCGTACGCAATCCGCCCGTGGGGATGGGCATGCCAGTTTTTGACAAGCTGGAAGCCGACCTCGCCAAAGCCGTGATGTCGCTCCCTGCGACCAAGGGCTTTGAAATCGGCTCCGGGTTTGACGGAACCCTGCTGAAGGGCAGTCAACACAACGACGCCTTCCTGCCCACCAGCGATGGCAGCCTAAGGACCGCCACCAACAATTCGGGCGGAATTCAAGG
>CAIYSK010000312.1 GCA_903928835.1 uncultured cyanobacterium | reverse complement strand
GTACAGGATGAAGGCGCGGTCGTTGGGGTCGTCCTCAAGCGTTAGGGCTTCCTCGTAGTTCTCAAGGGCTTCGGCGTACTCGCCATCGGCCTGGGCGCTCATGCCGTCGCGGTAATAGGCAAAGGCTTCCTTGGCGCGCCGGTTGGTGGGCAGCACCTTGAGGATCAGGTCGGCCATCACCGTGAAGCTCTTGTCGATGAAGTTGTCGTTGCGTTGGGAGCGGGGCACGGGCGGTAGGCAGAGCGATGGGGCCCATCCTCGCTGATCTGCCTAGCCTTCGCTCAGTTTTTGACCGTTGGCTTGTCCGTGCTTGAGCCCCTTTTGCTGGAAATCGAGGGGATGAAGTGCGGCAGCTGCGTGCGGGCTGTTGAAAAGCGCTTGCTGGAGCAGCCCGGGGTTCACCAAGCCAGCGTGAATTTGCTCACTCGAACCGCCTGGGTGGAGCTCGACCCGGAGCTGGTGCTTGCAGGCCAGGGCGATGCCTTGCCGCGGCTCAAGCAGGCCCTGGCCGGCTTGGGCTATCAGGCCACCCTGCGCGAGGCGGGCCAGGAGGTGGCTTCCCGCCGGGAGCTACTCCAGCAGCGGCATTGGTGGCAGCAATGGCGCCAACTGGTGGTGGCCTTGGCCTTGCTGCTGGTTTCGGTGCTTGGCCATTTGGCCCTGGAAGGGGCGATTCCCCCCCCGGCAGCGACCCTGCTGGCGGATGTGCGCTTCCACGCCCTGGTGGCCACGGTGGTTTTGCTGGGCCCGGGGCGCCCCATCCTGGTGCGGGGGGTGCAGTCGGCCTGGGCTGGGGTGCCCACCATGGACACCCTGGTAGGCCTGGGGGTGATCAGTGCCTACCTGGCCAGCCTGGTGGCCTTCCTCTGGCCCCAAACCGGCTGGCCCTGCTTTTTCAATGAGCCGGTGCTGCTGCTCGGCTTCGTGCTGTTGGGCCGGTTTTTAGAAGATCGGGCCCGGTTTCGCACCGGCCGTGCCTTGGAGCAGCTTGCTGCCCTGCAACCGGATACGGCCCTGTTGCTGATGGATGGGGGCCCGCCGCGCCAGGTGCGGGTGGGGGGCCTGCGGCCCGGGGACCGGGTGCAGTTGCTTCCAGGGGATCGGGTGCCGGTGGATGGGGTGGTGCTGGCTGGGGCCTCGGCGGTGGATGTGTCGGGCCTCACCGGCGAACCCCTGCCCTTGCAGGCCGCAGTGGGTATGGAACTGGCGGCGGGCAGCCTCAATTTGGAAGCCCCGCTTGAGCTCGAGGTGCGGCGCTCTGGCGGCGACAGCGCCATTGCCCGGATCATCCATCTGGTGGAGCAGGCCCAGGCGCGGAAGGCCCCGATTCAGCGGTTGGTGGATCAGGTGGCGGGGCGCTTCACCGTGTTTGTTTTGGCTTTGGCCATCGCCACGTTTGTCTTCTGGTGGCAATGGGGAGCCCGCCTTTGGCCCCAGGTGCTGGTGCGTCAGGTTGCCCATGAGATGGGCCCCATGGCCCATGGGGTGCTCGGATCGAGCGCCGATACCCCCCTCGCTTTGGCCCTGCAATTGGCCATTTCGGTGTTGGTGGTGGCCTGCCCCTGCGCCTTGGGCTTGGCCACGCCCACGGCCATGACGGTGGGTTCGGGGCTGGCGGCCCGTTCGGGCCTGCTGTTCCGGGGCGGCGATGCGATGGAGGCGGCCTCCAGGTTGGGCGCGGTGCTGTTCGATAAAACTGGCACCCTCACCGTCGGCCGGCCCCTGGTGACTGAGGTCCAGCCGTTTGGGGCCACGGCCGCCGAGCGGGTGGTGCAGCTGGCCGCCTGCCTGGAGGCCAGTACCCGCCATCCCTTGGCCTATGCGATCCAGCAGGAGGCCCATCGTTTGGAGTTGCCGATCCTGGCGGCCAGTGAATCCCGCACCGTGGCGGGCGAAGGGGTGGAAGGGCTGGTGGCCGGGGAGCGTTTTCGGGTGGGTCGCTTGGCCTGGGTCCAGGCCGAGGACGACCCCGATGCCATGGCGTCTCAAACCCGGCTTGAGCTCCAGGGCGCCACGGTGCTGGCAATTGGTGGCCCGGCTGGATTGATGGGTTTGGTGGCGGTTCAAGATTCGCCGCGACCCGATGCCCAGCGGGTGCTGGGGGAGCTGCGGGCCATGGGCCTGCAGCTGGGATTGCTGAGTGGGGATCGCCGCCAGCCAGTGGAACGGCTGGGTGCCTTGCTGGGCCTGCGCAACGAGGAATTGGCCTGGGAATTGCGCCCCGAGCAAAAGTTGGAGCGCATTGGGGCCTTTCCCCATCGCGGCAGCTTGGCGATGGTCGGTGATGGCATCAACGATGCCCCTGCCCTGGCGGCGGCCGATCTCGGCATTGCCGTGGGTACGGGCACCCAGATCGCCCAGGACACAGCCGATCTGGTGGTGCTGGGGGACCGTTTGGATGGGGTGCTGGTGGCGCTGCGCTTGGCCCGGCGCACCATGGCCAAGGTGCGCCAAAACCTGGCCTGGGCCTTTGGCTACAACCTGATTGTGTTGCCGATCGCGGCGGGGGTGTTGTTGCCGGGCTTTGGGGTGCTGCTCACGCCGCCCTACGCGGCCCTGCTGATGGCGTTGAGTTCGATCACGGTGGTCCTGAATGCCTTGTTGCTGCAGGATGGCCCCCATCAGCAGGGATAAAACCAGGTGCCAAGCGGCCGGTTTGTGGTGCTCGAGGGCATTGATGGCTGCGGCAAAACCACCCAGCTGCAGGCGTTGCGTGATTGGCTGCCCAGCAGTGGTCTGATGGCCCCCGGCGCCGCCCTGCTGGTGACCCGCGAACCGGGGGGCACCGCCCTGGGGCAGGCCCTGCGGCAACTGCTGCTCCATCCCCCGGGCGAGGCGGCCCCGGAGCCCACGGCTGAATTGTTGCTTTACGCGGCGGACCGGGCCCAGCACGTGGAGCAGACCATTCGTCCTGCCCTCGAGCGGGGCGACTGGGTGCTCAGTGATCGTTTTGCCGGCTCTACGGCTGCCTATCAGGGCCATGGCCGGGGCCTCTCAATGGCGCTAATCGGCCAGCTGGAAGCCATCGCCACCGGTGGGTTGGCGGCCGATCTCACCCTCTGGCTGGATGTGCCCTTGGAGGAATCGATGCGCCGCCGCGGTGATCGACCCGCCGACCGGATTGAAGCCAGTGGCCAGGCCTTTCTGCAGCGGGTAGCCGATGGCTTTGGGGCCCTGGCTGCCCAGCGCGCCTGGCACCGGGTGGATGCCAGCCAAGCCCCAGACCAGGTAAGTGCGGCCTGTCGGGCTTTGGTGGAGCAGCAGCTTGGTGTGGGCGGCTTGTTAGGCCCCGGCCGATGAGTGGTTTGTTTGCCGATCTGGTCGGCCAAAACCAGGCGGTGGCCCTGCTGGATGCGGCGCTCCAGCACCAGCGCCTGGCCCCGGCCTATTTGTTTGCCGGCCCCAATGGGGTGGGCCGGCGCCGGGCGGCCCTGCGCTTTTTGGAGGGGGTGCTGGCGGGCCCAACCGGTTCGCCAGCCATTCGCCGCCGGCTGGAGGAGGGCAACCATCCCGATCTGCTCTGGGTGGAGCCCACCTATTCGGAAAAGGGCCAGCTGGTGCCGGCTTCCAAGGCTGCCGAGCTGGGGGTGAGCCGCCGGGCCGCCCCCCAACTGCGGTTGGAGCAGATTCGCGACGTGTCGCGCTTCCTGGCCCGTCGGGCGGTGGAGGCCCCGGGCTGTTTGGTGGTGCTGGAGGGGGCTGAGGCCATGGCGGAAGGGGCGGCTAATGCCCTGCTGAAAACCCTGGAGGAACCCGGCGATGGCCTGCTGATCTTGCTCACGGCGGCCCCAGAGCAGCTGCTCAGCACGATTCGCTCCCGCTGCCAGCAGATTCCCTTTGCCCGCCTGGCCCCGGCCTTGATGCTGGAGGTACTGGCGGGCTGTGGGGCCCCTGGGGCCGCGCCCGGGGAGGGCGATGGCGATCCGCTCGAGCTGGTGGAGCTTGCGGCGGGTTCACCGGGTGCCTTGCTTGCCCATCGCCAGCAGTGGCAGACCTTGCCCGAAGGGATGGCCGATCGACTGAGGAGCTTGGCCCAGGGGCCCCCGGAACCCCTAGTGGCCTTGGAATTGGCCCGGGATCTCTGCGAAGCGCTGGATAGTGAGCAGCAGCTTTGGCTACTGGATTGGTGGCAACTGGTGCTGTGGCGCCAAGCTCCCTGCCCCGTTCAAGTATCCGTGCTGCGCCGCCTCGAAACGCTGCGCAGCCACCTCAAGGCCTACGTTCAGCCTCGACTGGCGTGGGAAGTGGCGTTGCTGGAGCTGGCACGTTCGAGCCGTTAGGAAGCTCGAGGCAGTAGCCGGCCCCGTAGACCGTTTTGATGAAGCGCGGTTTGCGCGGATCGGGCTCGAGTTTGGTGCGCAAGTGCCGCACATGGACCCGGATCGTTTCGATGTCGTCGTCGGGTTCATAGCCCCACACCTCTTTGAGGATGAGCGAGGGAGCCACGGTTTGGCCGTGGCGCTGGAGCAGGCAGTGCAATAGCTCGAATTCCAGGTGGGTGAGCCGCACGGCGGCATCGAACCAGATCGCCTCAAAGCGCTCGGGCACCAGGGTGAGGCAGCCGTAGCTGAGGATTTCGTTGTGCTTGGTGGAGAGAGGGGCCCGGTCGCTGCGGCGTAGGAGGGCCTTGACCCGCACCATCAGCTCCTCCAGGTCGAAGGGTTTGGTGAGGTAGTCGTCGGCGCCGGAGTTGAAGCCACTCACCTTGTCCTTGGTGCCGCCCAGGGCCGTGAGCATCAGGATCGGGATCTTGGCGGTGCGCTCCTCGCGGCGGAGCCGCTGGCACAGGGTGATGCCATCCACCTTGGGCAGCATCAGATCCAGCAGAATGAGATCGGGGCAATATTGAAAAGCCAGGGCCTGGCCCTTGATGCCGTCATCGGCGCGGTGCACCTCAAAGCCACCATGCTCCAGGTGACCAGCCACCAGCTCGCGCATGTCGCTGTCGTCTTCGATCAGCAGGATGCAGGGCTTCATGGC
>CAIYSK010000311.1 GCA_903928835.1 uncultured cyanobacterium | reverse complement strand
CCTCTAGCTCCCTGGGGAGCAGCCATTCCGGAGCCGTGATCACCAGGGTGCGGGGCACCTGGCGCAGGCTGGAGGCCAGGTTGCGCAGGCGCCGGCAGACGCCGGGGTCATCGCTGTAGCGGTGGAAATCCCGAAGCAGCAGGATCGCTCCCTGGCCCTCGGGGAGCCCGTCCAGGCTCCCTAGGGCTGCCATGGGATTGCGGGCGGCTTCGCCCTGGCGATTCGGTGCACCGCTGAGGCCATCGATGAAATCCCAGCGCAGCAGGCTGCGGTCACCGAGCCGTTGGGCTGCTGCCTCCAGCAACACCTCCACCCGTTCCTCCTCCAGGCTGCGGATCCACAGGATCGGGGTGCGGGAGCGAATCAGCAGGTCGAGTTGATCAGCCCAGGCTTGGCTCATGCGCTCGAGGGCCTCAGGGTTTGAGTTGGCCCAGGGCAGCCCAGCGGGGATCACCGCCCCGGCCATCGCTACTCCAGGTGGATGGGCCCGGGCAATCGGAACCGCAATGGTTGACCAGGGGTATTTGCAGGGTCAGCTGCTCGAACACCCAATGTTCTGGATCGAAGCTGCCCCGGGGGTTGAGCTGGTCGCAGGCGTCGACATCCAGCTCCAGGAGTTGGGCGTCTGTTTGGATCGCTTCTTTTTCGTCCGCCGCTCCTGGGCCCGCTTCGCCCAGCCAGATGGATTCGTCGGCGGCGGCCTGGATGGGGTGGTTGAAATGCTGTAGACACCTGTCGCAGCAGAGGGTCACGATGGTTGCCACCTGACCCTTCACCGCCAGCACGGTGCCCTGGTGCTCCACCGTGAGCTGGCCACGCACGGGGGTGAGGCTGGCGAGGCCAGCGATGGTTTGCTCGATCTGCCACCGGTGAGCCATGCCGAGGGCCTTGAGCTCCTGGATGGGGATCGGGCGCAACGGATCACTCAAGGCTGATGGAAGGGGCTATTTATTTTTTGGCCTTGGGCTCAAACGGCAAGCGACCCATGCCACCCGCTGCCCCTGCTACCGCGGGCTGCTGGGCCATCTGTTGATCAAGGATCGCCTGCAGGTTGTCGGGCAGGGCCTCCCTCGAGAGCAGGAAGGTCTGCAGGGCCTGGAAGATGTTGGCGATCACCATATAAAGCAGCACCCCAGCCGGCAGGGGAAAAAATAGGAACATGCCCGTGATCATCACCGGGGTGATCTTGTTGGCTGTCGACTGCTGGGGATTGGCGGGCATGCCCATCCCGGAGAGGATTTGGGAAGCAAACAGGCTGGCCCCAAAGCCGGCCACCAGAATTGCGATGTCCCAGTTGACCGCGCCATCGGTCATGAAGCCCACCTGGCCCAGGGCCTTGATGAACAGGAAGCCGCTGCGCGCTGCCAGGCCGGGGATTTTGCCTTCCACCGTGGCATCGCCAGGGGATAGGGCCGTGATGGTGCCGTTTTGATCCACGCTCACCACCCCCTCACCCTTGGAGACGCTCCAGGTGGGCTTGAAGGTGTCGCCGTTGTCGATGCCCTGGAGCACGGAGGCAAAGCTGTCACCTGCTTTGGTGTGGAGCTGCACTTGGGGTTTGTCACCCACCCCAAGCTTGGTGCCGCTCTCCAGGCTGGCAATCACTGGCACGTGGTTGGTTTCAGTCACGAAAATCGAGTGACTGGCGCTGTTGAAAGGCTTGGGCTCCACGGCGGCGATTTGCTCGGCCGGCAGAACCTTCAGGTTCAGGGTGTAGGGCACATCGGCGAACGGTGAGCCCCGCAGGGTGGCAAACAGGGCAAACAGGATCGGCATCTGCACCACCAGGGGCAGGCATCCCGCCAGGGGGCTGCCGAATTCTTTCATCAAGCCTCCCAGTTCCTCCTGCTGCTTCTGGGGATTGCTGGCGTACTTGGCCTTGATTTCGGCTTGGCGCTTCTGCATCACCGGTTGGGCGATGCGCATGCGGCGGGCATTGCGGATCGAACCGGCACTCAATGGGAAGAGGGCCAGGCGGATCACCACCGTCAGCGCAATGATCGCCAGCCCATAGCTGGGTACCAATCCATAAAAGAAATCGAGGATGGGCAGCAGCAGGTTGTCGGAGATGTAGCCGATCACGACGGATGGGGGCTTGGGGGAAAGGAACGCGTGGGCACAGTGTGCCCGATCAGGGACGGCTTACGCGGCCATGCCCTTGGGGGCCGCAGCTTTTTTGGCGGCGCGGCGCTCTTCGATGTAGGCCTCAACGTCGCGGAAGTTAGGCACGGAGCGCATTTCCAACTTGGAGCCATCGGACAGCACTACCACCATGTCGCCCCAGAGGCCAAGGGCGCGAGAGACGCAGCGCACCTCGCGAATCTGGCTGTACACCACCTGGGTGCGCTCGCGGCCCAACCAGCCCCCATTCACCTCGATGCGCCGGCTGGTGATCCGAAAGCGCAGCCACAGGGCCCGTACGATCCCGCCCACGGCAAAGGGAATGCCAATCAGGGTCAGGCCTAGCAGCAGGTTGAAGATCAGGTCGCCTTTGGCGGGCCCGCCTTCATAAAAGACCGTTTCCTGGATCTCTGCACTCATGGGGTTAGGCCTGCTTGTTGCAGTAGTTGGCTGCATTCTCCCAGGAGCTGCGAGGCTTCCCGTTCGGCGCTGCCGGGTTTGAGGCTGATCAGCAGCCAGAGGGGCCCTTGGAGCCTGGGGGGGGCTTGGTCTGCTGCCAGTTGGCGGAGCAGATGGTCGTGGAGCAGGCGGCGGAGCCTGTTGCGGCGCACCGAACGCTTGTGCACCTTGCTACTGATCACCACCCCACAGCGCCAGGGGCTCAACGGCGCCGAGCGTTGGCTGGGGGGGAGCAGGTTGGCCTGGGCGCTGAGAAGCCTTAACACCAAAAAAGGGCCGTGGTGTTTGCGGCCCCTTTGATAGATGCAGTCGAAAACCCGTTGTCCCTTTAGCCGGTGGCGCAGGGGTAAGGCCAATGGGCCTAAACGGCCAAGCGAGCGCGGCCGCGGCGGCGACGGGTGCGGATCACACGACGGCCGGTGTGGCTGCGCATGCGGACGCGGAAGCCTGAAACGCGCTTGCGCTTACGGCTGGTTCCTTCCAGGGTGCGTTTGGTCATGGCGGCTGTCTCGTTCCTCTCGTCGCGTCGTGAATGGGCGTTGGAGCCAACCTATCAGGTGACCCGATGCCCTTTTGGGCACAGGAAAGTGTCCTCTCCCGTGCACTGGAACTGCAATCGAAAGGGCAGGGGGGATTCAGTTGCTGGGTGGTTCGATCTGAATCAACCAACTACCCAGATAGCCCGCGATGGGAATGTCTCCGGGGGCTTGGGCCAGGGCGTTGAACTGATACATCCCGTTGTTGAAGGGATTGAAGATCATCATGTAAACCCCGATGGTGCCTTCGTCAGAGACGGGGACGTCGGGGAAGACTTCGATGGCATTGCCCTTGTCTGCCAGCTCGATCGTGGCCGGGATGTCTTTCACGCAGCGGGTGCGCGCCAGCATGCCGCCTTCACTCATTTTGCAGAGCTTGATCTGCTTGGGATCAATCTTGGCGTCGAAATACTTGGGGATTGTGATGCTGAGCTTGAGGATCGCGGTCTTGCGGTCCTTGGGCTTGAGGATGAAGTAATACTCCGACCGGGCCAGGGGCCGGGTGTTGGTCATGAAGTAATAGAGCTTGCGGTAGTCCTTGGTGTTGTCCCAGCGGAACTCCATCAGGCTCGGGGTGGCCTGGGCCCGGGCGGGTTGCACCAGCAGCCGGGAGGCGATGGGGCTCGTGGCCAGGCCAGCCAGCCCCAGGCCCCCTAAGCCGATGGCCCCAACCCCAAGGGCTGCGCCTTTGACGCGTTGGCCGAGTTGGTTCAGTAAACGATTGGAGCCCATGCGGGAGCCATCTAGGAGTGAAGTAATTCTCAGCAGGCGGAGCAGCTCCTGGTGGGGCGGGTGGCCGGCCAGCTAGCTGGCGGCCCGATCGGGCCGCAGGCGGGACGCCTCCCGCAGGTAGGGATGCACCACCGGTTCGCTGGCCTCCATCCAGGCATGGGCCAGCAGCCGGATGCAGCGGGGTAGGTCACCGGCGACCGCCATCTGCTGGCAATCGAGCAGGGCGACCTGTTCCCAGCCCGGCTGGCGGCGGGCGATCGCCGCAGGGAAGCAGGCATCCAAATCGGCGGTTACCGAGAAGGTCACCGACACCACCTGGTCGCCGATGAGCTGGTTGCGCTCGATCAGCGCCTGCACCAAGTCGGCCACGGCAGAGCCGATCGCTTCGACCGTGTTGGCCTCGGCGGTGGTGGCGCCCCGCAGGGCCCGCAGCTGGCGGTTGGAGCCCATGGTGTTGGTCATGGCCGGTAGAGCCAGAGGGGTTGGCCGCTCCAGGCCAGCTCCAGGCTCAGGGCCTCGGGCACCCCGCGCAGCTGGCCCCGGCCGGGCAGGACCCCGCCAAATCGCTTGGGGGGAGTGCCAAAGGTGATGGGCTTGGTTTTCTCGGGATCCAGGCCCGCCAATTCAGCCGCCAGCAAGCGCGCGGTTTCCTCATCGCCGAGGGCATCCACCAGGCCCAGCTCGAGCCCCTGGGCCCCGGTAAAGACCCGGCCATCTGCAAAGCCCCGAACGCTGGCCTCGTCCAGCCCGCGGCCGGTGGCCACGGCCTCCACAAATTGGCCATAGCTCGAATCGATCAGGCTTTGCAGCAGATCGCGTTCGGCCCCACTCAGGGCCCGATCCGGCGAAAGGATGTCCTTGAACTGGCCGCTTTTGACCGTTTCAAAGCTCACGCCAACCCGCTCCAACAGCTTGGAGAGGTTGTTGCCGCGCAGGATCACCCCAATCGAACCGGTAATGGTGCCGGGATTGGCCACGATTTTGTCGGCCGCCACCCCCAGATACACCCCGCCAGAGGCGGAGATGTTGCCAAAACTGGCCACCACCTTGCAGCCCTTTTGCTTCAAACGCAGAAGGGCGCCATGGATTTCCTGGCTGTCGCCCACGGTGCCGCCGGGGCTGTCGATTCGCAGCAGCAGGGCGGCACATTCCCTGTCCTGCACTTGTTTGATTGCCTTGAGCACCCGGGTGCGGGTGGCGCCGCCAATCGGCCCCTCAATGGCGATGCGCGCCATGGCTCGTCGGGTTTTTCGGCGCCAGGGCCAGACCATCGCGGCAGGGAGAAGAGCCTGGATCTTAAAAAGAAGGCTCCATCGGGCCCGGCGGCCTCGTTTTTTGATGCCCCAGGCCCCGCCGTGGCCCTTGCTGCGCACCGTTGCGATGCTGCTGCCCTTTGCCCTTTGGGGCACGGCGATGGCAGCGATGAAGCCCCTGCTGGACGGCGCTAGTCCCTGGCTGCTGGCGCTCTTTCGGTTGCTGCCGGCGGGGGCATTGGTGGTGCTGGCCGCGGTGGTGCTGAAGCGATCCCTGCGGGTTGCCGCCGCCGATTGGCCCTGGTTGGTGGCCTTTGCCCTCGTGGATGGCAGCCTGTTCCAAGGCCTGTTGGCCAAGGGCCTCGGCCAAACCGGGGCGGGTCTCGGCTCGGTGTTGATTGATTCCCAGCCGCTGCTGGTCGCCTTGCTTGCCCGCAGCCTGTTTGGTGAAGCGATCAACCCCGTGGGCTGGAGTGGCCTGCTCTTGGGCTTGCTGGGGATCGTGTGTTTGGGTCTGCCGGCTCCCCTGCTCAAGCACTGGTGGCTGGAAGGCCCTTCCGTTTTGGATTTGCACCCCTGGAGCCACGGGGAACTCTGGATGCTTGGGGCGGCGGCGGCCATGGCTGCCGGCACGGTGCTGTCCCGCTATGCATCCCGCCACAGCGATCCGGTGGCGATCACCGGATGGCACATGCTGTTGGGCAGTGGACCTTTGCTTCTGGGGGCCCTGATCACTCCACTGGTTTTGCCTGGGGGGCCGGAGTTGGCATCGGCTGGATTGGGGCCAGGCTTTTGGGGCGCGCTTTGGCCCTCATGGAGCGCCGGCCAATGGGGCCTGATGGCCTATGCCACGGTGCTGGGGAGTGCCCTGGCCTATGGCCTGTTTTTCTGGTTTGCCAGCAGCGGCGATCTCACGGGCTTTACGGCCCTCACCTTTCTGACACCTGTGTTTGCCTTGTTGTGCGGCGTGTTGTTCTTGGAGGAGAGCCTGGAGCCACTCCAATGGGTAGGGGCCCTCTTGGCCCTGGTCTCGGTGCTCCTGATCAACCGACGCCAGCAGCTCTGGCAGGGGACGTTGTGATGGTTTGGATTGTGAGCGCGGTGTTGTGATGCGGATTTTGGTGGTGAGTACCCCGGTGGGCCCCTTGGGCAGCGGCCAGGGAGGTGGGGTGGAGCTCACCTTGGCTGCCCTGGTGGCCGGTCTGTTGCGGCGGGGCCATGGGGTCACCGTGCTGGCGGCAGCGCGATCGGTGCTGCCGCCCTCCTGTGGGGCGGCCGCGTTGTGGACCTGCACCGGAGCACCCCAGCCCAGTTGCCAGCACCAGGGCCGTGGGGCCCCGATCACCATGCCCGCCGATGGGCTGTTGGCCCAGTTCTGGCAGCGGGCCCTGCAGGCCCAGGCGTCGTTTGATGTGATCCTCAACCTCGCCTACGACTGGTTGCCCCTCTGGCTCACCCCCCACACCCAAACGCCCTTGGCCCACCTGGTGAGCATGGGCTCGGTGGGGGAGGCGATGGATGGGGTGATTGCCCAAATCAGCGGCAGTCACCACCGCCACTTGGCCTTCCACACGGCCAGCCAGGCCGCCGATTTCCAGCTCTCAAGCCCGCCCCAGCTGGTGGGCAACGGCTTTGATTTGCAGCGCTACAGCTTTTCTGCCCAACCCATGCAGCAGCTGGGATGGGCGGGGCGCATTGCCCCGGAAAAGGGTCTCGAGGATGCCGCCGCCGTGGCGGCCCAGCTGGGATTGCCCCTGCACGTTTGGGGCTACCGGGAAGATGGCGCCTATGCCGAGGCGGTGGATGCCTCCGTGCCGGAGGGCACGCTCATTTGGCGGGGGTTTTTGCCCACCGACCAACTCCAAGCCGAACTGGGCCTGTGCATGGCCCTGCTCAACACCCCCAAATGGAATGAGGCCTTTGGCAACGTGGTGGTGGAGGCCATGGCCTGCGGCGTTCCCGTGGCGGCCTATTCCCGGGGTGGTCCGGGGGAGCTGGTGCAGGAGGGGCTGAATGGGGCCTTGGCCCGCCCGGATGACCGCTTGGATTTGGCCGCGGCGTTGCACCGGGCCCTGGCGGTGCCGCGCACTAGTTGCCGCCAGTGGGTGGAGCAGCACTGCTCCCAGGATGCCTTCGCCGGCCGGATTGAGGCCTGGCTCCAGGGGGTGGCCAGATAGCTTTTGGCCACCCCAGCCGGCCCGGTTTGAGCGACTTGCCCATTGCCCCTGCCCTGCGCCGCCGCGTGCTGCTGATCACGGCGGTCTTGGGGCTGGTTTTGTTTGTGTGGCGCTTGGGCAGCACGGGCCTGGTGGATGAAACGCCGCCCCTGTTTGCGGCTTCTGCCCGGGCGATGGCGGAAACGGGTGATTGGTTGATCCCCCGGGTCAATGGCCTGCCCCGCTACGACAAGCCGCCCCTCGTCTATTGGGCCATGGGCTTGCTGTATGCCCTGCCCGGCCAGGAGCAATGGAATCCCTTGGGCACCTGGGCCGCCCGGCTGCCTTCGGCGCTGGCCTCGATCAGCGTGATGCTGGGTTTGGCCCACACCCTCTTGCGCTGGCCCCAAGGGGGCCCAAGGCCCGCCCTGACGGCCCTGGGCGCAGCCCTGGCCTTTGCCCTGTCGCCCCTGGTGCTGCTTTGGAGCCGGATTTCGGCCAGCGACGCCCTGTTTTCGGCCTGTGTGGCCTGGAGCCTGCTGCTCTGCTGGCAGGCCTACGCCGATGGCAAGCGGCGCTGGTGGTCCGGTTGGGTGGCCCTGGGCTTGGCCGTGCTCACAAAAGGCCCGGTGGCGGTGGTGCTGGTGGGGTTGGTGCTGCTGCTGTTTGGCTGGCTTCAAAGGGATCTTGAGGGGTTGGCCCGCCGGCTCAGGCCGGTGTGGGGCCTGGTGATCGCAGCGGTGATGGCGATTCCCTGGTATTTGGCCGCCGTGGCGGTGGAGGGGGAACCCTTCGTGCGCAGTTTTTTTGGTTACCACAACCTGCAGCGCTTCACGGTGGTGGTGAATCACCACCTGCAGCCCTGGTGGTTTTTTGGGGTGGTGCTGGTCATCGCCAGCCTGCCCGCCACCCCCCTGCTGCTGCTGGGCTTGGCCCAGGTGGGGCGCCGGTGGCGGGAACCCTTGCCGGCTTCCCTTTCCCTGCAGCGCTTTGCGGCCTGCTGGCTGGTGGCTGTGCTGCTGTTTTTCACCGCAGCAGCCACCAAGTTGCCCAGCTATTGGATCCCCGCCACCCCGGCGGCTGGGCTGTTGATTGCCATGGCCGCCCAGCAGGGCAGGGGGCGCGGGGCTGCTAGCGGCTGGGCCTGGGGGGGCACCGTGGCCTTAACGGTCGTTTTGGCCGTTGGCTTTGCGGCCGCCCCGCTGTGGGTGCCCCTGATCCAGGAGCCGGAGATGCCCAGCTTGCCAGTGGCGTTGTTGGCGGGTCGTTGGCTCTGGTGGGCTGCGGCCCTGTTTGCCCTGGCGGCCCTCGGGGTGATCGTGACCCGCCGGCGGGATGGACCTAAGGCTTTGCTGGCCCTGCAGTGGCCAATCGCCGCCTTTGTCCCTCTGGTTTTGCTGCCGGCTTGGCAGTTGGGAGATCAGCTTCGGGGCCTGCCGGTGCGGCAGATGGCCGCCGCGGTGGCCCGCCAGTCCCAGGGTTCCGAACCCTTGGCGATGGTGGGCGTGATGAAGCCCTCTCTCCACTACTACAGCCGCCAGGTGGTGCTCTACGAAGGGGCTGGGCCCGTGGGCTTGCTCAACCTCAACGACCGGCTGGCCAAGGAACACCGCCCGGGCCTTGCCCCCAGCCCGGCGCCCAGGGAGGGACTTTCTGGTGCAACTCCCAACACAACTCCCCACGAAACGGTTTTGGTGGTGATCGACCAGGGCACAGCCCAGCAGGTCGGCTGGCAGACGCTGCCCCACCAGGAGTTGGCCGCCCATGGGATCTACCGGCTCTGGAGGGTGGAGCGCTGGCAGTTGGACCGGCGGGCCGTCCAGCTCGCCGCTGCCAGTGCCCTCAGGCCGGATTGGCAGAAGCCCAGGCCAGAGCGTTACTAAGACCTCAGCGGTGCTAGGCAGTGAACCCCCTAGTCGGGGGCGGTGAGTTGGGCCCGGCGGCAAAAGCTGCAATGGCCCCACAGGGCCATCTCGCCGGCCGGGGCCGGGCTGCCGCAGCTGGGGCAGGTGGCCATGCCATGCACATCCACCCGGCTGGGATGGACAGCCCAGGTTTGGGCCTCGGCCTCGCCTCCAGGGGTGGCTTGGGCCCGGCCGTAGTGCTGCTCGATCTTCAGATCCCGCAAGCTGAATCCGGCTGCCCGCAGGGCGCCGATCAGTTGGTGGCGGTTGTATTGCAAGGCCTGCAACCAGGGGCCGGGGGCGGCCCCCACGGTGAGCAGGCCTCCCTGCAGGCGGAGCGGGCGGCAGTGGGCGGCCAATTGGGGGCCGGCGATTTTGGGCCAGGCCTGCCAGAGCGCCGCCAGATGGCCGCCCCGGTGCCAGTCTTTTTCCAGGGCCTTGAGGCAGCTCCCCAGGCCACTGGCCCCGGGCCGAGGGGCCGGCAGCAGCAGGGAGAGGTTGCCGATTTGGCGGGTTTGGTCCCGGGGCGCCTTGGCCATCGTTGAAGGCTAGGCCCATTGTGGTTAGCCTCAAGCCCTGCCTTCTCTGGATGGGATTGTTGCACCCATGGGTTTTTTCGACCGCCTCAGCCGCCTGATCCGTGCCAACGCCAATGCGGCGTTAAGCAGCGTGGAAGATCCGGGCAAGATTCTCGATCAATCCGTTGCCGACATGCAGTCGGATTTGGTCAAGCTGCGCCAGGCCGTGGCCACGGCGATTGCCAGCCAGAAACGCATTGCCAACCAGGCCGAGCAGGCCGAGAGCCAAAGCGCCACTTGGTATGAACGGGCCGAGCTGGCCCTGAAAAAGGGGGAAGAGGACCTGGCTAAGGAAGCCCTGGCCCGGCGCCGCACCTGCCAGGAGACCTCCACCGCCCTCTCGACCCAGCTCAACAGCCAGGCCGGCCAGGTGGAGTTGCTCAAAAAGAGCCTCCTGG
>CAIYSK010000310.1 GCA_903928835.1 uncultured cyanobacterium | reverse complement strand
ACCCACAGCAGGCCGCAGGCCGCAATGAGCAGGCTGAAGCCACTGCGGGTGACCAGGGGCAGGCCAGCCATCAGGGCGCAAAGCACAACTCCCGCAATCAGGGGCAGTTGCTTGCTGAGCAGGCCCCCAGGCGCTTTGGCCATCAGGCCCTGCCAGCGCAGGATCACAGGAGGAGCAGGGGCGGCGGCGGGGCTGCTCAAGGGCAAAGCTCTGGACGTTCTGGCGGATTATCGGTCGCTTTGGGCCGTTGCTCCAGGGGGAGCTCAGGCCAAGCCCCAAGGGGTTGGCGATTGCGTTCGTAAAGGACCCGATACACCGGCAGGCCCTGCTGGAGCACCAGCCGTTCCCGTTCGGTGGCCACGGCCAAGGGATTGTCCAGCCGCCAGGGGCGCCCGTCCTGGGGGGGGCGCTGGAAGTAACCGCTGGCTTCGATCAGCAGCACCATGGGTTCAATGACCTCCAGCACATCGCTCTGGATGAACAGCTCCTGCTGCTCGGCCAAAGCGCCGGCGATGGCGAGCAGCAGGGCCGGTTGCAACACCCGCCGTTTGTGGTGCTTTTTCTTGAACCAGGGGTCGGGAAATTGGATCGAAACCCGCTCCAGCTGGCCTGGGGGCAGGGCCCCTAGCCACTGCTGGAGGTTCACATTGGCGTTGCAATAGAGGTAGTGCAGATTGCCCAAGCCCAGGGCCTGGCGGTCGGCTTCGGCGGCTTGCACCAGGGGCTGGCGGATTTCCACGCCGAGGTAATTGCGGCCTGGTTCCTGTTGGGCCAGCTCCAGCAAAAAGCCGCCCCGGGCGCTGCCGATGTCGAGGTGGATGGGCCGGGCCGGTTCGTCAAAGAGTTCTGCCGGTGGGGGCAAAGGCAGCGGCCGCTGGTGCACCCGACTGAGCGGGTTGACGTGCTGGCGCATCAGGCTGGATCGTCGCTGCCATGGGGCACCAGGAAGGCCCAGCTGGCGGTGTAGCCATGCAAGTGGGTGCTGCCGGCGACGGGCCCGATTTCGCCATTGCAGAACGCGCCAGCGATGGGAACCTCGGCAAAGGCCTCCCTGCAGGCGCTCACATCTCCATCGCGCTCGCCATAGAGCCCCTGGCCCCGGCCCAGGCAGGCAAACACCAGGGCGGCCAGGGGGGCGGGCTGTTGCAGGCGCTGACGCTCGAGCAGTTGGCGTAGTTCTTGGCGGGACGTGGTGCCATCCCGCAATTGGAATTGCACCTGTTGGCCGGCGCGCATGCGCTCGGCCACGGCCACGGCCCCATTACGGGGGTCGATGCCGATCAGGTTGCGCACCAAGAAGGCACTGCTGGTGCCGGTTTGGCTGGCTGCCAGGTTGAAGCTGCTGCGCCCGACGCCCAGGAAGAGGGAGTTTTTGGCCAGTTCCCGTTCATCGGCGCTGAGGCTGGTGAGAATCGACTGCAGGGCGGCCACCGGGCTATGGCGCTTGCTGCCTTCGCTCACCTCGAGCACCACATTGCGCTGGGCTTGCTCCACTTCGAGCACCGGGCCGATGGGACGGCAACCCTGGGCCACCAAGGGATCCAGACGCCAGCTGCCGCCAATCAGGCAGCCCACTGCCCCGGTTGTCACGCCAGCCTGCTGGTCCGAGCCATGGCTAAACAGCAAGGAGCCATGGGAGGCACTGTGTTGACCGGCGATGCCCCCCAACTTGGCGGCCTGGGGACAGGCGTAATCCAGGCCACTGATCAGGTCGTTGATGGCCGGGCAGCTGGGATCGACCAACAGCAGCATCGAGGGCATGGCTGCGAGCTCGTCGCCTGGGGCCTGGAGAAGTTGTTGCCAGGGTTCTGCGGGCCCATCGAGATCGGGAAGTTGGGCCGTGTCGATGGCAAAAGGGCGCAGCTCGGCCCCCGGTAGCCGTAGCAGGGTGACGCTCAGGGCCGGCGCATGTTCGAGTTCGTGGGGCTTGCCGGCGCTATCGGTGCCCACGACCCCGCCCCCCACACAGCCCAGCCAGTGCTTGGATTTCAGTTGGCTTTGCAGCAGGGGCAGCAAGCGCTGCAGGTCGCTGGCGTAGCTGGCGGAGGCAAACACCAGGGCCAAATCGGCTGGGCCGCTCCCCTGCAACTGCTTGGCAATGGCGTCCACGGCCCCTTGCAGCGAGGCTTCCGTGGCAAGGGCAGTCCGGCACCAGGGGGCCTTGGCGTTGGAGCCTTGCAGAAACGCCAACCAGCTCGGCAGGGGAAACGCAGCCATGGTTTGACCCTATCTCCAGCCGGGGGCCGCGGATAATGGCGTCTTACCGAACCACCCCCGTGCCTGTCGCTTTGCCAGAAACGCTTTACCGCTCCCTGGTGTGGCTCGACTACCGCTTGGCGGTTGTATTCAGCCTGGGCTTGCCCCTGGTGTTGTTGATCTGGGCCGCGGTGCGCCGCGAGGGCGCTTTGGTGCGCTTGATGCAGATCTATTGGAAGGTGGCCAGTCTGTTGCTGATCAGCACCCTGCTCCTCGCCAACCAGCGCCCCTTGGGTTTTGTGCTTGTTTTGGTTGGTCAACTGCTGTTGATCGGGGCGGTGTGGTTCTGGGTGGACCTCAACGAGGAGCTGGCGGATTTGCCCCCCTGGCGAGCGCTGCCCCTCACGGTTCGGATTTGGCGCTGGAGCTTGAGCCTTTGGGCATTGGCCGGCGCTTTGTTCAGCCTCACCAGCCTGGCTTGCCTGGGCAAGGCGGCGATGGCGGCCCCCCGCTGTGCCGTTTGGCTGCAGGCCCCCCAGGGTCTCAATGGCCAGGTGACTGGGCTGTTTGGCTTTGTGTTTGGGGCTAATTGGACCGCCACCATCGCCGGCTTTGTGGGCTATGTGGCCCTGGTGGCCTATGTGGTGGGGCTGCTGCAGTGGTTGCTGGTGCGCTTGCCCAAGCAGGGCCGGGTGGCAGGTGAGTTTTGATCAGCTCTGGAGAGCCCATTTTGTTGAGTCAGTTGTTGAGCCAGTTGGAAGCGATCAGTAGCCAGCGACCGGATCGGGTGTTGCGGTTGACAGGCCTCTTGGCGGGCGAGCCCTTGGAGCTGCTGATCTTTCGGGGTTTCTCCAGCAGCACCACCCATCCCACGGCCTTCGATCCCGACCAATCAGCCCTGCCAGAGGGAGCGCTGATTGAAACGGCATCGCTGCTGAGGGGCCCCCTCAACCCCGCCGCTGAGCAGGTGTTGGCAGGCCCATCCGATCCGGACGGGTTTTTAGAACCTGCTGCCTGGCTCTAGCTGGGTTCTTGGCCTAATCGCTCTCGTCATCAGGCTT
>CAIYSK010000309.1 GCA_903928835.1 uncultured cyanobacterium | reverse complement strand
GCTGGATGGTGGTGGTCATGAGAACGAGAAGAAGGGTGTCTCCCGAGGGAAACGGGTATGGATGGACGGAACCCCGCCTAGACGGTTACCCGCCATCGCCAGTGTAACGGAACATTGCGCCATTTGTGAGCGGGCTGGTTCAAGGGCGGCGAGATTGCGGTTAGCGCACCCGGATTTGCGGTTAGCGCACAGGTCTCTGGCGCTCCAAAACCTTGGCTAAGGCAGCCAGCTCTTCACCCCAGGAGGCCTCGAGCGGCCAACACTCCCTGCGGGTGAGGCTCATGGCAATGCCCTTTTCCCCATAGGCCGCTTCATTGATGAACACCGGCCACACCACCTCATGCTCCAGCCCTGCAGGGGGCCCATAGGCCAGGGTTTGGCCGCTGGCATCGATAAACAGCGCTTCGCCGAGACCCATCGGCTGCCAATCCCGCCCCTGGCGCTGGGGGTGGATACATCCCGCTGGCGTGCCATCGCCATGGCGGGGCACATCCACGCTGGCCAAATGGCGGTGCACCACCAGCTGGTTGGGTAAACGCAACACCCCGTCTGCCGCATCAGCCAACACGGCCAGGGCTGCCTCGACGCCCAGTTGGGTTTGGCGACAGATCTGGCTTTGGAGCACCCCTTGGGGGACGGGCCCCACCTCAATCACCAGGCCGCAGGGCCAGCGCTCCACCAAAAACCCGGTTTGGGCCCCATCGGCCTCATGCAAATAGATGGGCAGGCCCAGTTGACCTTGGATGCCAGCCGCTAAAGCCAAATCAGCCGGTCTGCGGCCGTACACCACCAGGGAATTGCCCATGCTGCTGGTGGTGCTGTGCAGATCCAGAACCACGCTGCAAGGCTCCAGCCCAGCAGGACCAAACTGATCCAAAAGCTCTCTGGCCCGCACCAGCTCGGCCTGACCGGTGCTGGTGCGGGCCCCTAGGGCGGGGTCAAAACTACGGTTGAGATCCCGCTCCAGGTAGCGGCGGTTGGCGGCGTGGGCCCCGGGATTGCCCAACACCAAGGCCAACCCCAGGCCCTGGCTCGCCAAATCCTGGGGTTGGGAGCGCCAAAACTCCAGCAACCAAGGGGCATTGCGCTCATTGCCGTGGGTTCCCCCCACCACCATCACCTTGGGAGCGATTCGAGGGGGAGCACATTGAGCTGCCATCGCGCCAGGTGGTTGCACTGGATATCAGGGCCAGCCTGACGCAGATTCAGACCATCGCCTGCCCCTTCCCATGGCCCCTCCTGCTGCTTTGGTGCGCACGGCCCGCTGCCTCTGGCAGTGGGAATGGCAGCAATTGATGGGTGGGCTGGGCCCAGCAGACCAAGACGGCAACTACCGCAGACCCCCAGGGGCCTTCCAGGAGCTGCCCCCGCTGCCGGGCGATGCCAACGAGCCGGGCTCCCACGTGTTGATCGTGGGTCGCAGTTGCCCCTGGGCCCACCGGGCCTGGTTGGTGTGGAGCCTGCGCCAATTGGGAACCAGCATCGAGCTGGAAATCGTGGAGCCCGATCCGGCCGAAGGCCGCTGGCGGTTTAGCCGTCCGTTTGAGGGCTGCCACACCCTGGCCGAGCTCTACCAACGCTGTGGGGCCAAAAGCGGCACCAGGGCCACGGTGCCGGCGCTCTATTCCCGCAGCAGGGGGCAGATCTGCGTGGGCGAAAGCGCGCGGCTGATTGAGCTGCTCAACCACTGGCCCTCGCCCAGCGGCCCCGATCTAGACCCGCCCGCCCAGCAGGAGGGCACCGGCCCCTGGCGCGAGCAGCTGCAGCACGCCGTCAACGACGGGGTGTATCGCTGCGGTTTTGCCCGCAACCAGGCCGCCTACGACCGGGCCGAAACCAGCCTGTTTGAGGCCCTTGGCTGCGCCAATACCGCCCTAGGGAGCGGGAACCCATGGCTCAGCGGCCCGGAATTGAGCCTGGCCGATGTGGTGCTGTTTCCCACTTTGATCCGCATGGAGCTGGTGTATGCCCCCCTGTTTGGCTGCAGCCGCCTACCCCTCTGGCAATTGCCGAATCTGTGGGCCTGGCGCTCCCGGTTTTATGGCCTCCCTGGGGTGGCTGACACCTGCTGCGATCAAGCCTGGCGCCACGACTACTTCGGGGCCCTGTTCCCGCTCAACCCATCGGGCATTGTTCCGGCGGGCCCACCGCTCGCCACACTGGTAGCTAAGGCTCCAGCGGCCTAAGCGATCCAGGGGGGTGATCCAATGAGCCATGGTGATCCAATGAGAGATTCCCTGATGGAAGACCCCGTCTACGAGGGGGTCTATGGCCCCTTTCGCATTGAGGCCCAAGACCGGCGGGAGGTGCTTGGCTACCGGCTGGCCCTCACCGCCGTTGCCCTCGGCCAACTGGGACTCCTGCTCCAGCTCCGCAGCCTTGGGCCCAGCGGCCTCTGGCCCTGGCTGATCGTGATGGCCCTGGGCCTGGGCCTGGCCCTGCGCTGGATTCACATCTATCTCAAACCGTTGCACCAGGCCCTGCAACTGTTTTGGCTGGTGGGCTGCCTGGGTTGGCTGGCCTTGGCCTGGCAGGCCGGTCCAGACGCCATGCTGCCGGCCATGGAAGACCAGAGGCTGTGGGTGCTGGCGATTGGACCCTTCTTTGCAGCCCTTGCGGGCATTGGTTTCAAGGAGTTTTTCTGTTTTCGCCGGGCTGAGGCGATCGGGATCACCCTGCTGCTGCCCCTCGCCCTGTTGGGCTATTGGCTGGGGCTGCTGAGCCCCCTTCTGTGCCTCCAAATCCTTGGTTTTGAAACGGCCCTCATGCTGGTGTTATGTCTGCGCAAGTTCCCCATGCCAGCAGCGGCTGATGTGGGCGACAAAAGTGTTTTTGCCCACCTCAAGGCCCAACAGGAGGCCACCCTTTGAGTTTGATCAGCCTGGTTGGTGCGGGCAAGGACTTCGGCATCCGCACCCTGTTTGCTGACCTCACCCTGCACATCGGCGAGGGGGATCGCCTCGGCCTGATCGGCGCCAATGGGGCGGGTAAATCAACCCTGCTCAAGGTGCTGGCAGGGGTTGAGCCCCTGGGTGAGGGTTCCCGCCGCTGTGCGCCGCGAACCCGGGTGGTGCTGGTGGACCAGGAACCGGAGCTGGATGAAGAGCGCACCGTGCTCGAGGAGGTGTTCGCCGGCAGCGGCGAAAAAATGACGCTGATGCGGCAGTACTTGGGGCTCAGCCAAGCTGTGGCTGACGCTCCCCATGATTCCGCCCTCCTGACCCAGCTCGGCGATCTGCAGGGCCGCATGGACGCCCTGAAGGCCTGGGATCTCGAGCACCAGTGCCAGGAAGTGCTGGAGCGGCTGGGCATCAGCGATGGTCAGCGGCGGGTGGGTGACCTCTCCGGGGGCTATCGCAAGCGGGTGGCCCTGGCCGCTGCCCTGGTGGCCGACCCCGACGTGTTGCTGCTGGATGAACCCACCAACCACCTCGATGCCCATGGGGTGGAGTGGCTGCAGAGCTTTCTGGAGCGTTTTCGCGGCGCCCTGGTGCTTGTCACCCACGACCGCTATTTCCTCGATCGGGTCACCCGGCGGATCGTGGAGGTGGATCGGGGCGAAGCACGCCATTACGAGGGCAACTACGCCACCTATCTCGGCCACAAAGCCGAAGAAGAGGCCTCCGCCGCGGCCTCAGCCGCCAAGTTCAAGGGCACCCTGCGCCGGGAACTGGAATGGCTGAAAAAGGGTCCCAAGGCCCGGAGCACCAAGCAAAAAGCCCGCATCCAGCGGATTGAGGCGATGCAAGAGGCCCCCCTGCGCCAAGTCAAGGGTCAGGTCAGCCTGGCCACGGCCAGCCGCCGCCTGGGCAAACGCGCCATCACGGCCGAAGACCTCTGCGTCTGCGTTGGCGAGGGCGAGGAGGAGAAAACCCTGCTGCGCCAGTTCAGTTACGACTTCAGCCCCGAAGATCGCATCGGCATCATTGGCCCCAATGGGGCGGGCAAATCGAGCCTGCTGGAGGTGATCGCCGGGCGCCGGCAGCCCACCAGCGGCAGTCTGGAGCTTGGTTCCACCGTGAAACTGGCCTACTTCGACCAACACAGCGATGTGTTGCTCAAGCCTGAGCGCAAGGTGATCGACGTGGTCACCGATGCCGCCAGCCGCGTGACGGTGGACGGGGTGGAACTCAATGCCTCCCAGCTGCTCGAGCGCTTCCTGTTCCCGCCAGCCCAACAGCACCAGCCCGTGGGCAAACTCTCTGGCGGTGAGCGGCGGCGCCTGCATTTGTGCCGGCTCCTGATCGAAGCGCCCAACGTGCTGTTGCTGGATGAACCCACCAACGACCTCGACGTCAACACCTTGAGCGTGCTCGAGGACTTCCTCGAAGATTTTCGCGGTTGCGTGGTGGTGGTCTCCCACGACCGCTACTTCCTGGATCGCACCGTGGATCGGCTGTTTAGCTTCGAGGCCGGAACCCTCCAACGCTTTGAGGGCAACTACAGCGCCTACCTCGAAGCCAACGCGAGCAAACAGGCCCCAGCCCCCAAACCCGCTCCCAACCCAACCAAAACCAGCCCAGCCGATACCAGTCCAGCAGGCACCACCAACACCCAACCCAGGCGCCGGAGCTTCAAGGAAAGCCGGGAGCTGGAAAGCCTCGAGGCCAACCTGCCGGCCTGGGAGGCCCGCCGCACGGCGGTGCAGCAGGAGCTGGGCAACGGAGGTAGTGATTACACCGCCCTGGAAGGCCTAACCGCCGAACTGGCCGGCCTTAGTGCCCAAATCGATGCGGGCGAGGAGCGCTGGTTGGCGCTCAGCGAACTCTCCAGCTGAACCGGCCCGCTGGAGTGCTCCCAGGTCAGCAGCAGAGGACACAAAGCCCCAAGGGCTTGAAGCACCCGTAGGGTGGGCCGCGATGAGCTCCGGTCTTAGCCAACCGGTATCCGAATGAACAACATCGACGAGCACATCCAGAAGGACCAATCCGAAATCGAGGCGGCCCGGGCAGCTGGCGATATGGCCAAGGTTCGCCACCTGGAGGAGGAGCTCCAAGGGCTCAAGGAGTACAAGGAGCACCATCCCGAGGACAGCCACGACCCCTCACCCCTCGAGGTCTACTGCGACCTCAACCCCGAAGCCCCCGAGTGCCGCGTTTACGACGACTAAGCCTCCTGGGGCTTAGAGATCGGGGATCCCCAGCTGGAGCCAAACGGCATCCAGCAGCCCTTTGAGGTTTTGGGAAGCGGCTGCTGAAATCGCATGGACGGGCAGGCCCACGTGGTCCTGCACCTGATTGCGCAACTCCGCCAACTCCTCAGGATCGAGCAATTCGATCTTGTTGAGGGCCACCAGCCGCGGACGGGCATTGAGGCCGTGGCCGTAGGCAGCCAGTTCCCGCTCCACCACCTTTAAATCCTCGAGCACCTCGGGGCTGCTGGCATCGATCAGGTGGATCAACAGCCTGGTGCGCTCGATGTGGCGCAGAAAATCGTGCCCCAACCCTGCCCCCTGGGCAGCCCCGGCAATCAGGCCCGGAATATCGGCAAACACCGTGCCATCACCACTGGGCCTGCGCACCACGCCCAGGTTGGGAACCAGGGTGGTGAAGGGGTAATCGGCAATTTTCGGGCGCGCGGCAGACAGCACCGAAATCAGGGTGCTCTTACCGGCGTTGGGCAAGCCAATGATCCCCACCTCAGCCAGAAGCTTCAGTTCCAGCTGGAGCATCCACTGTTCGCCCTCCTTGCCCTCGGTGAACTTCTCCGGCGCCCGGTTGCGGTTGCTGAGGTAGTGGGCATTGCCGAGACCACCCCGACCCCCCGCTGCCACCAACAACTCATCCCCCTGGTTGGTGAGGTCGCCCAGGAGGATGCCGGTGCGGGTATCTCGGACCTCAGTGCCGCAGGGCACCTTGATCACGAGGTGGTCGCCACTCGCTCCGGTGCAGCGGTTCGGACCGCCCCGCCGGCCATCAATGGCCTCAAAAATCCGCTTGTACTTGAAGTCCAGCAGGGTTTGGAGGTTGCTGTCGGCGAGCAACAGCACGTCGGCGCCCCGGCCGCCATCCCCACCCGATGGGCCGCCCGCTGGCACATATTTCTCGCGGCGAAAAGCCACGATTCCATCCCCGCCGCGGCCAGCCCTGACGGCAATCCTGGCCTGATCAATGAATTGCATTACGAGCAAACCTAGGATTGCGACCACCTAGAGCCCTCTTGGGAGCCGGTTTGGCCGAGGTTCGCTTCCAGCAAGTCAGCAAGACCTTCCCGCCCCGCCGGCCCCAGGGGTCGCCGGTACAAGTCTTGCAGCAGCTTGATCTGCAGATTACCGATGGGGAATTTCTGGTACTGGTGGGTCCCTCAGGCTGCGGCAAAAGCACCCTGCTGCGGCTCCTCGCAGGCCTCGACCAGCCCAGCAGTGGTGAGATCTATGTGGGCGATCGGCCCGTGAGCCGTTTGCGCCCTGCCCAACGGGACGTGGCGATGGTGTTCCAGAGCTACGCGCTCTATCCGCACCTGAGCGTGGCGGACAACATCGGCTTTGGATTGCGCCGCAGCCGCCCGCGTTCCGCCCTCCAGCAGCTGCAAGACAGCCTGCACAACGCCACCAGGGGTCTGCCTAGGGTCCTGAGGGTGCCCTCCAAGCGCGAGGAGCAGATTGGACGGCGCATTCAGGAGGTGGCCTCCACCCTGGAATTGGAGCCCCTGCTGGAGCGACTACCCAAGGAGCTCTCCGGCGGCCAGAAGCAGCGCGTGGCCCTGGGCCGGGCCATTGCCCGCCAACCGGCGGTGTTTCTGATGGATGAACCGCTCAGCAACCTGGACGCCAAGTTGCGCACCGGCACCCGGGCCCAAATCGTGGAGCTGCAACGGCGGCTTGGCACCACCACGCTCTACGTAACCCACGACCAGGTGGAGGCCATGACCATGGGCCACCGCATTGCCGTACTCAATGGTGGCCGGCTCCAGCAGCTGGGCACGCCCCTGCAGCTGTATCAATGGCCGGCCAATCTTTTCGTGGCCCAATTCATCGGCAGCCCGCCCATGAACCTGCTGCCTGCCCAGGTGATCGGAGCAGGCCAACTGCAACTGGGCAGCAAAAAATTCAGCGTTCCAGGCCCCTTGGGCGATGCCATGGCAAGACACCCCGGCGAGCCCCTTACGGCCGGCCTGCGCCCCGAGCACCTACGCCTCGCCCCAGCCACCAATCGCAACTTGAGCGCTGAGATCAGCCATTGCGAAGCCCTAGGTAATGAACAGCTGGTCACCTGCAAACTGCTTGACGGCGGCCACCTGGTTCAGGTGCGGGTTGGGCCGGAAGAACGCATGACGCCTGGCTCAACGATTCACCTCGACATCGATCCCAGCGGCTGGCGGCTGTTCAATAGCGACGGGGAAGCCTTGGCTTTGCCCCAAACCCCGAATCCAGAGCCGATTCTGCCCAGCCTGCATTAAGCGAACTGCCCTGGGCCGTTTTGCCTATTGGACGTACACCACACTGCAGCCGCCGCCGCCATCCCCCTGGGCAGCATCGCTGACCCGCTCCACATAGGGCACGGAGTCGAGCCATTGGCGCAGGCCCCGTTTGAGTTTGCCGGTGCCCACGCCATGGATCACCCACACCGGACCATTGGCATTGCGCAGGTGCTCCTCCACCGCAGCCTCGGCTTCGTGCACCCGCAGGCCCCGCACATCCACGGTGTTCCGCTCGGTGCGCACATCCGGGCCGCGCCCGCCCAGGCCCCGCTTGCCCTGGACCTGCACCTGGACCTTGGGCTCCGGGGGCGTGGGTTTCTCGCCATGGAGCCCTTCAATCGCAGCCAGCTCCACGGTCATGCGCATCACCCCGCAACGCACCGTGAGCTCCTGGCCATCGGCGGCAATCGCCAGGACTTCCGCCGCCTTACCCAGGGCCAAAAGGCGCACCCGATCGCCGATGGCCGGCATCCAGCCCCGGTGTTCGCGGCGCTCCGGGCTGGGGCGATGTTGCTGCTCCAGCCGTTTGAGCCGCTGGCCCGCCAAGCGGGCGGTTTCACCCAGATCACTGCTGCTCTCACCCTGGCGCAGGCGGCGAATGATGCGGCGCACCTCCTGCTGACCCTTGCGGATCGACTGCTCTAACTGCTGACGCCGTTGCTCCTGCAATTCGGCGCTCTGGTCCTTTTGCTCCTGCCAGCGCAACAGCAACTCCTCGTGCAAGAGCTCCGTGCGGGCCAAGAGGACTGCGGCTTCCTCGGCCGCCTCCTGTTGGCGCTGGCGCTGGTCTTCGAGGCCCGCAATCACCTGGTTCACCTCCCCTTCCCCGAGGGGAGCCAGCTGGGCGGCGGCCTGGTGCAAAACCGCTTTGCTCAGCCCTAGCCGGCCCGCAATCGCCAGGGCATTGCTGCGGCCTGGAATCCCCCACTGCAGCTTGTAGGTGGGTGAGAGGGTCTCCACATCGAAGGCCACCGAGGCATTTTCAAAGCGGGGATCGGCGTACTTGAGGGCCTTGAGCTCGCCGAAATGGGTGGTGGCGATCGTCAGCCGGGCCCGATCGGCCAGGTGTTTGAGCAAAGCCGTGGCCAGGGCCGAACCCTCCACCGGATCGGTGCCTGCCCCCACCTCATCGAGCAACACCAGGGAGGCTCCAGGCCCGGGCAAGGCCTCCAGGATGCGGGCGATGCGGCGAATGTGGCCACTGAAGGTCGAGAGGTTTTGCTGCAGCGACTGCTCGTCGCCGATGTCGGCGAGCACCTGGGCGCACCAGGGCAGGCGAGGCGAGCCGGTACAGGGAAGAAACAGGCCAGCTCGGGCCATCAACGCCGCGAGTCCAACACTTTTCAATCCCACGGTTTTACCGCCCGTATTCGGGCCCGTGATCGCCACCACCCGCAGGGTTTCGCCCACGCTGATGGTGACCGGCACCACGGGGTGGCCGCCCTCGCGCTTCTGCTGCCACAGCAGCAAGGGATGGCGCAGATCCTTGAGCTCAAAGCCGGCGTTGGGCTCCTTCGACAACTCGGGACGCACGGCCCCCAACCATTGGCCGTAGCGGGCCCGGGCCAGGGCAAAATCCAGGCGCACCAAAATCGACTGCAGCAGCTCAAGGGCCTCCCCATCAGCCCCCACCAGGCCGCTCAGTTCGCGGAGCACCGCCAACTCCAGGTCGCGCTCCTTGCCCTCCAGCTCGCGGATGCGATTGCCCAAGGCGATCACCGCCTGGGGCTCCACAAACACCGTGTTGCCCGAGGCCGAACTGTCGTGCACCAGGCCAGGCAACTGGCTGGCTGCCCCCGCCCTAACTGCCAATACGGGGCGGCCGTGGCGCTCCGAAACCACGCTGTCCTGCAGCAGGGCGCTACAGCGCCGCACCAGGTCCTGCAGCCGATCGCGCCGCTCCCGCCGTCCCTCCATCAGCTGGCGACGCAG
>CAIYSK010000308.1 GCA_903928835.1 uncultured cyanobacterium | reverse complement strand
CGAACACAGCAGCGGTGCATCATGGCTTCGCTGAAATTGGCACCCTGCAGCCGGGAACCGGATAGATCGGCCTCTTGCCACCATGAACCGGTTGCGTCGACGTTGGACAGATCGGCGCCCCAGATCAGGGCTTGCTGGAAGCGGCAATGGCTAAGGGTGGCCTGACCAAAGCGCGCTTTCCCAAAGCGGGCCTGCTGAAAGTGGCCCCCTTCCAGGTTGCAGCCTGATAGATCGATATCGACCCCGTCGATGTCATCGAGGCTGAGGCCGGGAAAGTGGCGATGACCCGACTTCAAGGCTTCGCGCAGGGCTGCCACGGAGCTGGGCATCGACCCCCCCGGAGGGGCGGGGTAATGGATGGACAAGGGAATCCTCCATGAAGGCAAAGCTTCGAAAGGGGAGATCTAGAAGAGCGCTGCAAGGGCATCCAATTGCTGCCTGCGACTGGCAAGCAGCAATTGTTCCGCCTGAGCCACCAGCTGAAAAACCCCTTGGTCGAGAACCTCGTAAAACACCAGAGCACCCTCTGGCCGGCGCTCGATGACTCCCGCAATGGTGAGCAACTTGAGGTGCTTCGACACCAGGGCTTGGCTGAGTCCTGTTTTGTCGACAACCGCTGTCACGTTCAAGGGGCCGTCATGGAGGGCTTCGAGAACCGCGAGGCGGTTTGGCTCAGAAAACACCTTGAAGTATTCGGCCAGGGGGACGTACTCAACCTGGGGATCCATCGACCGCACCTGCGAACAACCAGACTTCACCACATTAACGCGTCCTCGCCCCATCAAGCTGACGCTTGGATGTAGTATCACGATGTCGTTATGCCATATGGACGGTCTGACTCATGGCGCAGCCCGCTTTGCTGGGGCCAACAGCCCCGTTGCTGAGACAGCCAGCTCTAGATCCCGTCCCCCTAGCCCGTTGGCCTCGCCATTGGACTGAACGGGAGGACCTGCTTGAAGCTCAGCACGATCGATTGGCAGCTTTATTGGTTGCCCTGATTGAGCACCACGAGCTTTCCCAGACATCCGAGGCAATCAGCCCCGGCCCAACGTCCACGATCAATGGCCAGGCTCTCTCGATTGCAGGGGATCTCGGCTGCTCGCGTTTGCTTTGGCAACTCCGGTTGCACCTTCGGTTGGAAGAGCGCTGGTTAGCCCAGAGTCATTGCCTTTGTCCTGGCCATCGGGCAGCCCATCGACAGGCGGCCTCCGATGCATTGGAGGGATACCAACACGCTCGCCTCGAAAGCACGACCCGATTGACGTGGTTGCGGGAACTCCAGACCTGGTTTGACGACCACCGCAAGGGGATTGATGCCCGCGCCTACGCCCAAGCCCGTTCTTTAGTCCAACCATGACCAGCACTCTGCCGGCCCCGCACCTGCGGGAAGATTTGCTCACGCCGCGTTTTTACACCACCGAAATCGACAAGGCGGCCAAGACAGACCTGGCGCTGCAACAGGTCGAGTTCGAGGCCATGCTCCAGGAAATGGAGACCGATTACAACCGCGAACACTTCGATCGAAAGGCCCCCCTTAACCGCCTGCGGGTCCTCAATGCCATTGAGAAAGAGGCGTATGAGAGCTACTTGGTGCGCTCCTGCGTTTCAGAATTTTCCGGTTTTCTGCTCTTCAAGGAGCTGTCGCGGCGGTTGCTTCAGGCGGGTCGAACGGACCTGGGCCGATTGTTTCAACTGATGGCTCGCGATGAGGCCCGCCATGCGGGTTTTTTGAACCGGGCCCTGGTGGCGGAAGGCATCGAGATTGATCTCCCGTCCCTCAGTGGCAAGCGGCCGATCACCTGGTTTCCGCTGAGCTGGGTGCTCTATTCGGTGTATCTCTCCGAAAAAATTGGCTATTGGCGTTACATCCTGATCGACCGCCATCTCAAGGCCAATCCCAACAACAGCTTTGCACCGCTCTTTGATTTCTTTGAGCCCTGGTGCCAGGACGAAAATCGCCATGG
>CAIYSK010000307.1 GCA_903928835.1 uncultured cyanobacterium | reverse complement strand
TCGTAGGCAGCGGCCAGCGGGTTGCCATCCAAAAGAGCCAGCAGGTTGGCGGTCAGCACAGGGGCCTGGCCCCGCACTGCCGCTGCGGTTTTGGAGTTGGGCATGCCGCTCACATCTCCCAGGGAAAAGACGTTGGCGAAGCGCACGTGTTGGAGGCTGTATTGATCCACCTCCACAAAGCCACTCGCTGCCGCTAGGGAGCTTTGGGCCACCACATCGGGAGCGGCCATGGGTGGGGTGACATGCAACATGCCGTAGGGGATCACCTCCTCACGGCTACTTTCACCTTCCGTGACCCGAAAGATCGCCTCCTTGGTATCGGGGCGCACCTCGGTGAGGACGTGGTTGTAGCGGGCATCGATGCCCTTGCGCGCCACCACCTCCCGCAGGGGGGCGGCATAGGTGGGAACCCCAAAGATGCCGGGGGTAGCGGTGGCGTAGATCACCTTGGCGCCAAGCCGCTTGCGCTTAAAGACGTCGTCGGCGAGGTAGGCAATCTTTTGGGGCGCACCAGGGCACTTGATGGGCATCGGTGCACAGGTGAAAACGGCATTGGCACTGCCACTAGCACCACCCCTGCTGCCCTGGAAGGCCTGAATCGCCTCCCAGGTGTAGGCGGCATGGTCGCGGGAGTAGTTGCTGCAGACGCCGCCCGATCCCAGGGCTTCAGGCAGGCCTTTGATCTTGTCCCAACACAGCTTCATGCCCGTCGCCACCACCAACACCCCGTAGCTGAGGGTCGCCCCCGTGGTGGTGGTGAGCTGGTTGGCCTCCGGCTGGAAGCTGGCCACGGCGTCGCGGATCCAGGTCACACCGGAGGGGATCAGGTCGCCTTCGGCCCGGCGGGTTTCCTCCAGGCTGAACACCCCAGCCCCCACCAGGGTCCAACCGGGTTGGTAGTAGTGATCGGACGAAGGCTCGAGAATCGCCACATCCAGCTGGGGGCGGGCTCGCTTCAACTGGGCAGCCGCGGTGATGCCGGCAGCTCCACCGCCAACGATCAGAACCTGATGGTGCGCCATGCCAAACCCACAGCCCTACGGGCCGAATCCAAGTGGGCCCATTGTGACGGCTGGGGTGGGCCTGCTGAATCCAAGGCCATGAAATCGGCAATGAATTCAGTTAGATCGGCAAGGCTTCAGACGGGAACACTCAAGCGGCCACAGGCTGCTCAAGCTCGCGCTTCAGCAAGGTGTAGAGGTAATCGGGGGCCTTATAGCGGGTTGGCAGGCACTTGTGGAGCAGGGCGAGACGCTCCCAGGCGACCGTGCGTTGAATCGCATCGAGGCCTTTCTTGTTCTTAATCAGCACCCGGAGGGCCTTGCAGCAGGTGGGGTACCCCGCCTCAAGTTCACCAATGGTGGGCTTGCTGGCGGACTTCTGGGCTGCTGACATGCAGGCTGGGACAACGCAAGGTCCATTCTCGCGATTCCCACCCCAATCCCGTTCCAAGCTCCACCAGCTGGCAGGCTGGACCCGGAGCACCTCGAGCCCCCCCGAGCCATGCCTGTGCCGTCGATCACGATCCGCAAACCCGACGACTGGCATGTGCACCTGCGGGATGGCGCCATGCTCGAAGCCGTGGCGGCGAGCACGGCCAAAACCTTTGGCCGCGCCATCGTGATGCCAAATCTGAGCCCGCCGGTCACCACCCTGGCCGCCGCCGAGGCCTATCGGCAGCGGATCCTCAAGGCCCTGCCCCCTGGTACGGGCTTTAAGCCCCTGATCACGGCCTACCTCACCGATTCCAGCGATCCAGCCGACCTCGAGCGGGGCTTCAACGACGGAGTCTTGACGGCCTGCAAGCTCTACCCAGCCAACGCCACCACCAATTCGGCCGCTGGGGTGACGGCCCTAGAAGGAATCACTCCAGTCTTCGAAACCCTGGAGCGAGTCGGGATGCCCCTGCTGATCCACGGCGAAGTAACCGATCCAGCGGTCGACATCTTTGATCGCGAAGCGGTGTTCATCGAGCGGCACCTGGAACCGCTTTTAAAACGGCACCCTGGCCTGAAGGTGGTGTTCGAGCACATCACCACACTCGATGCGGCGGATTTCGTGGCCAGCGGCCCCGCCACCCTGGCCGCCACGATCACGCCCCACCACCTGCACATCAACCGCAATGCCCTCTTCCAGGGGGGTCTGCGGCCCGACATGTACTGCCTGCCGGTGGCCAAGCGGGAGCTC
>CAIYSK010000306.1 GCA_903928835.1 uncultured cyanobacterium | reverse complement strand
CTAAAGAACTGGGTGTGGTCGCAACCCTTGACCAAGCAGGTATATCAGCCGTTCTAAGTACAGTGGCATTTGGTTCTAATCAGGCGGCGACATTCACCTTTGGTTCAGGCATTGGCGCCAGAACCTTTCTTGCCCTCAATGATGCAACTGCTGGTTTCTCAGGCACCAGTGACGGTCTGATTGAAATTACTGGATACACTGGACTGCTTACTAACCTATCAATTATCTGAGGTGTATTGTGGGTCTGGATGCTTAGGTTTTAACAGCCTCAAGCGGATCCCCAATGCCCACCTCCAGTACTATCGGGCTTTTTCTGGCTAGATCTAAGAACAGAGCAGGCTTTTGCTTTTCGTATGTTTTCGTCATTTGAGTGATGGTGGAGGCAGCCTCTATTTGAATCAAAATGGTGTGGCCTACGACTGCTTATGGGGTTCCCGCGTGCCCCAGCGCCTTGCCAGTGGCAGTCAACCCCTTGGATCAAACGGGTGGGACTGTTGCTGTTGGAACCATTGCTGTTGGCACCGTTGCTGTTGGCACTTTTCGCGTTCTGAACCGTCACCAGGGTCTCTCTGGAAAGCCAGACTGATTGCGATGCAGTTGATCTGAGCAATTCTCAACAGCCCGATGGCTTGTCTGGTTACAGAACGCGCCAGACCCTTTTGGTCGTTTCCCCACAGAAGCGGGCCCCTTTTGCCTCTCTTGTCTAGGTTGAGCCAAAGATTCTGATTGGGAATTTGCCTGTGAAACGAGTCGCTTCCTTGGCCATTCTGCTGGTGGCATCCCTCTCGATGGCAGCTGTTGGTCCGGCGGCGGCTTGCGAAAGGCATTTGCATGGCCATCAGAACAGTTCGGATACGAGCTCTGAGTCCACTCCTAAGCAGTAGGTCGCCAAGCGGCTCAGAGCTGGGATTGGGCCCGCCACTGCTCACCATCGGCTGCCAGGGCATGGCATTCAATGCTGTTGTGCTGGATCAAGCAGTTCCCGCGGGCCAGTCGGGCCAGGGGTAAGCCAGCGGGCAGGCCTGAGGGCTCCACTCTGCCGCTCTCCACGGTGTTCACTTCCATTTGCGTGGGCCACTGGGGTTTGCAAGCACCGTCTTGGTTGCACCGCATCGGCAGTTGGCCTTTCGCCAAGGTGCCGGCAAACACCACCACCTCACCTTCTCCCACAAATCGGACATTGAGCAGGCCTTCGATGTTCTGCTCCAGCCTCAATCTGAGGCAACCCTGACTGGGTTGCTTGCTTCTGAAGTCGGCGGGCTGATGCAGGATCTGGCAGCTGTTCAGGGTTTGTTCCCATCGTCCAAAGCTCTCGCTGCCGGCCCGCGGGGCTAGGGCCATGCTGCAACAAAAGCAGCCAGCGAGGCCGATGAGGAGAGTGCCTTGGGGCTTTATGGGGTTCACGTCAGTAATTGGAGTCGGCCACGCAATAGCCCTCGCAGCTGATGCCATTGCTGGCTGTACGGCCGCAGTGGTGGCAGAGCACCGGTTCCAGGACCCTCTCAACCCCCTTGGGGAGGTCTTTTTCAGTGCCCTCGTTGAGGTCCTTGTCGGTGGCCTTGCTACCAGGGGAAGGGTTTGCGGTGGGCTGCATCACGGGGTTGTCGGCAGCAGTTCACCCATATTGATCGGCATCTTCGCCTTCGAAGGGCTTCACGATGGCGCATGACGAGGTTGTTTTGGCGGCTGATGGCGCCCCGGCTCCTGGGATCGGTGTGGGCACCTGGGCCTGGGGCAACCAGTTGTTGTGGGGATACAACCCCTGTCAGGACGGGGAGCTGGAAGCCACATTTTTGGCGGCCGTCGGGCTGGGGCTTCACTTTTTTGATACCGCTGATTCCTACGGCACGGGGCGTTTCAATGGCCGCAGTGAAGCGCTGCTGGGCCAGTTTTGCGCCAGCCTCGCCTCCGCAGATCAACAGAGGCTTTGCTTCGCCACCAAGTTGGCGCCTTTCCCCTGGCGCTTGGGCCGTCGCGGCTACGACCGGGCCTTTGCGGCCTCAAAGCAGCGGCTTGGCGGCAAGCTCGATCGGGTCCAATTGCATTGGAGCACCGCCCGCTACGCCCCATGGCAGGAGGGCCCCCTGCTTGAGGGCCTCGCCGATTTGGTGGCCAGCGGCGAGGTGGCTGAGCTTGGTGTTTCCAATGTGGGGCCCCTGCGACTGCGTCAGTTGCATCAGCACTTGGTGCAGCGGGGCATTGCCCTCAAAAGCGTGCAAGTGCAGCTGTCTTTGCTGGCCCCAGCCCCTTTGCAGGCTGGCGGGGTGGCCGAGGTCTGCCGTGACTTGGGAATCGAGCTGATTGCCTACAGCCCCCTAGCCCTAGGCCTGTTGGCGGGGATTACTGGCAATTGCCCCCAGGGCCCGAGGGGGGGCATGTTTCGGCGCATGGGGCCTGCTTTGGGTTCCCTTTTTGAGCTGATGGAGCGGATTGGCCAAGCCCATAACGCCCCTAAATCTGCTGTCGCGCTGAATTGGTGCCGCTCCCATGGGGCCATGCCCATCCCTGGCCTGCGGCGGGTTAAGCAGGTGCAACAGGCGGCGGCCGCCCTGGAATGGCAGCTCAGCGAAGCCGAGCGTCTCGAGCTGGATGGGGTGGCCTTTGGGCTGCCTCCCCAGGCCAGGATGCCCGCCAACCCGTTTCAGAGTGACTAGATCGCTGGGACTAGATCGCTTCTGGGGTGAGAACCACCGGCATGGCAGGCGGGCGTATAAGCGGAACCACGGGGCTAGGGATCGCCTCCTCGGCTCCAGCCGCTTCGGGACCACAGGCTGTCAGGGCCTCTTGAAGCAGGGAGTCAAACGTGGAGCCGGGCAGCCGGTGGCGCGCCAATTCCAGGAAAGCCCGGGCTAGGGATTCGCCGGCGGCGGCCCGCAGGGCGGGATTGTTGCGCCGCAGTTCTTGCTCCTCACCAATGGCGCGGGTGAAGCGCTCGGTGACATCGCGTTTGGTGGCGGCGCGAATCCGGGTGTCTTGCTCGGCTTGGGAGAGGAAAGGCTGGACATCGAGTTCATCGAGCCGCCGGGTGAGGCTTTCGAGCACCTCCTGCACCTCTTTGGCCACG
>CAIYSK010000305.1 GCA_903928835.1 uncultured cyanobacterium | reverse complement strand
GGTGGTGTTGTTGGTTGTGCTGCTGGTGGGTTTTGGCATCAAGTTGCCCCTGGTGCCCTTCCATACCTGGTTGCCCGATGCCCACACCCAGGCCTCCACCCCGGTATCGGTGTTGTTGGCGGGGGTGCTGCTCAAGCTGGGCACCTACGGCATCCTGCGGTTTGGCATGGGTCTGTTCCCCGACGCCTGGGCCCTGCTGGCACCAGGGCTGGCCATCTGGGCTGCCATTTCAGTGGTCTATGGATCCCTGGCGGCCATTGCCCAAACCGACATGAAGCGGATGGTGGCCTACAGCTCCGTGGGCCACATGGGCTATGTGCTCCTCGCCGGCGCCGCCGGAACACCCGTGGCCTTGTTGGGAGCTGAATTTCAGATGGTCAGCCATGGCTTGATTTCCGCCCTGTTGTTTTTGCTGGTGGGCACGGTGTATCGCAAAACCGGTACCAGAGATTTGGATGTGTTGCGGGGATTGCTCAATCCCGAGCGGGGCCTGCCCTTTACGGGCAGCTTGATGATCCTCGGGGTGATGGCCAGTGCGGGCCTGCCTGGCATGGCCGGGTTCATCTCCGAATTTCTGGTGTTCCGGGGCAGCCTTCAGGCCTACCCCCTAGCCACCTTGCTGTGCATGGTGGGCTCGGGCCTCACCGCGGTTTATTTCTTGCTGCTGGTGAACCGGGCGTTCTTCGGCCGTCTTGCGGTGACCCCCGCGACTGCAGATCCGGTTCAAGACGCCCGGCTCGATGTGCAGCTGGCGCCTGTGGCCCCTCGGGAAACCTTGCCAGCCCTGGCTCTTTCCCTAGGGGTTGTGGCGTTGGGCCTGTTCCCAGCCCTGCTGGGCCACCTGAGTGAAGCCACCACCACTGCCATGACCCCAATGGGAGGGCTGGGCTAATGCCCGTCATCTCCGCCGCTCTCACCCGCCAAGGCGGTATGCCACCTGCCAAAGAACTGGAGCGGCGGCTGTTGGCGGGAGAAACGCTCCTTGCCGACACCTCCGACCACCTGCTGGAAGTGGTGGGAGTGCTCGAGAGCTATGGCGAGGTGTTGGATGCCTACAGCATCAACTTGATCTATCAGGCAGAGCAGCAGTTTCTCAATCCCCTACCCATCTTCAAGTACCTCGATGGTGATTTGAGCCCCGCCAAGATCTGGCGCCATCTGCTCCACGACCGCATCAATTTCGAATACGCCGAATACTGCATGAAGGCCATGCTTTGGCATGGCACGGGCGGCCTGGATGCCTACCTCGATTCCGCCCCCTTTTTGGAGCGTTGTGGTGCCATCATCCAGCGCAAGCGCCGATCAGACCCTCTGTTGGCCCTGCTGCATCCCCTTTTCCCGGCCTTTTTGCCTGAGCTCATCCGAACCGCGGCAACAACCCATGCCCTGGGCCAGTTCTGGCGGGTCATGGGTGATCTGTTCATCGATCTCGCCGCAGCTTGGCGGGATGGTCGGGTGGCCTCGATCCCAGCCGTGGTGGAGTTTCTCAAGCAGGGGCTCGTGGCGGCTGCCCCAGCTCCAATCACCTACTCGGTGGTGATCGGAGCTGACACCTTTTGGGTGCTCCCCCCAGAAGCGGGCCTCACCTTTCTGGTGGATGTGGCGGTCCCCTATGTGGAGGCGGTCTTCTTGAGGGGCATGCCATTCCTGGGGACGGTGAGCTTCAACGCCCAGGCCCAGCAAATCTCCCCCGACCAGGGCCAATTTGCCTATGGGGCCCTGTTCGCCGATCCCCTGCCCAGCATGGGGGCAGGCATCCCGCCGAGCTTGCTGATGCAGGACATGTATCGCCACCTACCCGATGGGCTTCACCACTGGTATCAGCAGCGCACCCGCGGCGAGGGGGATGTGCGGGTCAAAATTTGCGCCAGCTTCCAAAAGGCCATGTTCTGTGTCACCAATGGGGCGATCAATGGCACCATGCCCCACCCGTTAGCCACGGATGACCCCGCAGCCCAGGCGGCCAACCAGGCCTATGCAGCCAGCTGGGCCACCAGGTTGGCTACGGCCCGCACCGATTGCCTCACGGCTGAAAGTTCAGCCCTGGCCTAGGCTTGGCCCCATGGATCAGCCCTGGACCCCTCGCCCCAAGCCCGAGCAGGCCGAGCGCCTGGAGCGACGCATTGAGTTTGCTGACTACGGGGCAACCCGGCTGTTCCTTGAGCAACTCAATGGCCTTTCAGAAGACCAACAGCGCTTCCCGGATATCAGCTTTGGCCGCACCTACGTGAATCTGACGATTCGCCCCCAAGCCGAGGAAGCTCCCATTGGGGAGGCAGACCATCGCTTTGCCGCAGCCATTGATGCCCTTGTGGTTACGGGGTTGGGCTAGGGGTAGATGCTGATCCCGCTACTTGCGCCGGCGTGAATCGATCTGCAACAGGTCTTTGACCTGTTGCACTTGCCTGGATAGCTGGGGATCTGTTTTCAGCTTTTTCTCAACCTGCTCCACGGCATACATCACGGTTGAATGGTCTTTGCCGCCAAAAGCTTCTCCAATGCGAGGTAGCGAAAGGTTGGTGGTTTGACGCATCAGGAACATCCCCGCCTGGCGGGCCTGACTGACGGCGCGCTTGCGGCTGGCACTGCGCATTTCCTCGGCGCCGACGCCAAATACCTCGGCTATTTTCTCAATGAGTTGGTCTGGTTTGACCTCCAAATCAACACCGCCTGGATCCAGCATTGGGGCCACTGATTCCACGGTCATGGGCAGGCCCGTAATGGAGGCAAACGCAACGGCCCGGGTGAGGGCACCCTCCAATTCCCGGATGTTGGAGGTGAAGCGACCCGCGATGAATTGGATTAAATCCCGGGGCAGCACCATCTGCTCTTGCTCGGCCTTTTTCTGCAGGATCGCCATGCGTGTTTCCAGGTCAGGAGCCTGGATATCGGCGATCAGGCCCATCGAAAAGCGTGAGATCAAGCGTTCCTGCAGTTTGGGAATTTGGCTAGGAGGCCGATCCGAGGCAATCACAATTTGACGGCCCGCCCCATGGAGGGCGTTAAAGGTGTGAAAGAACTCTTCCTGGGTGTATTCCTTGCCTTCGATGAATTGGATGTCGTCGATCAGGATTAAATCAGCAGCCCGGTAGCGATCACGAAAGGCCTGCATTCCGTCCTTGCGGATGGCCTGGATGAGGTCGTTGGTGAAGGTTTCGGTGGACACGTAAAACACCTTGGCCTCGGGATTGATTTCGAGCCTGTAGTGGCCGATGGCCTGCATGAGGTGGGTTTTGCCGAGGCCCACGCCGCCGCAAAGGAAGAGCGGATTGAATTCCCGTCCAGGAGCTTCAGCCACGGCCAAGGACGCCGCATGGGCCATTCGGCTGTTGGGGCCCACCACAAACCGGTTGAACACGTAGCGCGGATTGAGCCCAGCTTTGAGCTTGCGGGGCGCTTCGCCGGTGGCCCTGGCCGCTGGCTGGAGGGAGGGTTGCGGCCTAGTCACCCGGTCATTGGTGTTGGGGCCCCCATTGACTGGGTCTTTGGTGGCGCCGTTGGTGGTGTCGTTGGTGTTGGCGTCGTCGGTGGCGGCGGAAACCAGCACCTCCACCGTGCGGCCAGCAATTTCAGAGGCGACTGCTTCGATGGTGCCCAGGTAATTTTTGCGGAGCCAGCCGCAGGCAAAGCTGTTGGGGGCCTGCAGCCTCAGCTGGCCGTTGTCGAAGCCTGTGCAGCGCGCCGGCCGAATCCAGGTTTCGAAGGTGGGCTTGCTGAGGTTGGCTTGAAGGCCCTGTTGAACCTGGTGCCACAGCTGGGTTGCCTGCTGCACCGAAAGGCCACGTCGCGGGTATCGAATATACGCATCGCCCCGGGGCCGCGCCGCCTTTAATGAGGCGAAAGCAGACCTGGCCTATCCGATCCCCATGTCCCGTTTCCCCCAGGGCCTGCGCGTCAGTTTGCTGGGCACCCCGGTCCTCCCCCTGGTGCTTCCCCTACTGCTGTTGACTGGCTGTGGCACTGGTCTGCCAGGGTTCCCGGGGCGAGCCCAGCGTGACGCCCGCATTAGTGATGCCCCCATCACTCCGGTGCTTCCTGGCGGGAGCCACGTGATCGCCGATGCCGTGGCCAAGGTTGGCCCCGCGGTGGTGCGGATTGACACCCTGAAGCGGATGGTGAATCCCTTGGGGGGCCTGTTTGGCAACGGAGCCACCATTCAGCAACAGCAGGGCCAGGGATCCGGCTTCATCACCCGCTCCGATGGGATTGTGCTCACCAACGCCCATGTGGTGGAGGGTGCCTCGGAGGTCAGTGTCACCCTGCCCGATGGCCGTAGTTTTAGCGGCAAGGTGTTGGGGAGCGATCCGGTGACCGATGTGGCGGTGGTGCGGGTGGCGGCCACCGGCCTGCCATTAGCACCCCTGGGGGACTCCTCCAAGGTGAAACCCGGCGAATGGGCCATTGCCATCGGCAATCCCTTGGGTCTCGACAACACCGTGACCGCTGGAATCATCAGTGCCATCCAGAGGACCAATGCCCTCGGGGAGGGGCAACGGGTGCCCTACTTGCAAACCGATGCCGCCATTAACCCCGGCAACAGTGGCGGCCCCTTGATCAACGACCGCGGCCAGGTGATCGGTATCAACACGGCCATTCGTCGGGCCCCCGGGGCTGGTTTGAGCTTCGCGATCCCCATCAATGTGGCCCGTCAAATCGCGTCCCAAATCCTGGAGCGGGGTACGGCCAGCCATCCCTATATCGGGGTGCGCCTGCAGGCCCTCACCCCCCAGCTGGCCCGGGAGATCAACGCGAGCACCGATGAGTGCCGAGTTCCGGAGGTGAACGGGGTGCTGGTGGTGGAGGTCATGGCTGGCAGCCCAGCGGCCCAAAGCGGCCTGAAGCCCTGCGACCTGATCGACCAGGTGGGAGGCAACGATGTGAGGAACCCCTCCCAGGTGCAGCTGGCCGTCGATGGAGGTCGGGTGGGCGCCCCGCTCACGATCGGCATTCGCCGCCAAAACCAAAAGACCAAACTGGTGGTGAGGCCTGCCGAATTGCCACAACAAGGGTGAAGCCCAACTTGGCCGGAAAGCACCAGGCGGCCGGAAAGCCCCAGTTGGTTGTGATGGCCCGTTGGCCTGCTCCGGGCCGGTGCAAACAACGGCTCTCCCGCGGCCTGGGCCCGGGGCGAGCTGCCCGGATTCAGCAGGTGCTGACGGCCCATACCCTGGCAGTGGCCAGCCAGCTCCAGGGGGTTGAGGTGGTGGTGGCGATGGATGGATTGGGCCCAAGGGCGGCCCGTCGTTGGTTTGGGGCTCGCGTTGGCCTGCGCTGGGTTGGCCAGGGGAGGGGCAGCTTGGGCCTGCGCATGCAGCGGCAAATCAACCGAGCCATCCGGGAGGGGGCCAAGTCGGTGGTGCTGATCGGCAGTGACCTGCCCCGGCTGGAAAGCGCTGATCTGGCAGCTGGCTTTGCTGGCTTGGGCGCGGCGGCGGGCGATGGCTGTGATCTCGTACTGGGTCCAGCCGATGACGGCGGCTATTGGCTGATCGGGCTTTACCAGAGCCAGCCCAGCCTGCTTGCAGGCATCCCTTGGGGCAGCGATCAGGTGATGGGCTGCACCTTGGAACGGGCCGAAAGGCTTGGTTTGGATGTGGGCTTGCTCGCGACCCGCAGCGATTTGGATTGGCCGAGGGATTTGCTCCCGTGGCGGTAGCGCCATGAACGAGGCCCTTGGATCGATCGCGGTGGTGATTGCGGTGCGCAATGAAGCCGAAAGGTTGCCCCTGTTGCTGGCCGATCTCCACCACCACCAGCTTCCCCTTGCTGAGCTGGTGGTGGTGGATGGAGCCAGCAGTGACGCCACGGCGCTGGTTGCCCGGTTGGCCGGGGCCCGGGTGGTCCGCGGCGCCCCATCGCGGGGGGGGCAATTGGCCCTGGGCGCTGCCGTGACCCAAGCCAACTGGCTGCTCTTCCTCCATGGGGATGGGCGCCTGCCAGCGGGCTGGGATCGGGCCGTGGCTCGGGCGCTAGCCGGAGAAGTGGCGAACCCCCTGGGGCCCAGGCCGAGGCCCAGTGCCTGGTATTTCCGCTTGGCCATTGATGCATCCAGGCCGGCGCTGCGGCTGGTGGAATGGGCCGTAGCCCTGCGCAGCCAGTGGCGTCAATTGCCCTATGGCGACCAGGGCCTCCTGGTGAGCCGCCGGCTTTACCTGCAGGTGGGTGGTTTTGCCAGCCTGCCCTTGATGGAGGATTTGGATCTGGTCCTGCGGCTCCATCCCCACTGCCGGTTGCGTTGCCTGGGGGTGCCGTTGCGGGTGGATGGCCGCCGTTGGATTGAGCGGGGCGTTTGGGCGGTGGGCTGGAGCAATTGGTTGCTAAGGCGGGCCTGGCGACGAGGAGTCAATTGCCAAGAACTCGCCTCTCGGTATTACGACAAAACCCAATCCACTCACAAAACCCAATCCAGCCGCGATTAGGGCGAATACCAAAACGCGCAGCGTCGCGCTAGGGGTTCCAGCTCCCAGCCCTGGTCTTCGTAAAAACCCACCACCTCTGGATCGGCAAACAGGGTGACCCGATCCAGTTCAAGCTCTTTCAGCTGGTCGAGCACATAGACCATCAGTTGTTTTCCCAGCCCCACCCGTTGATAAAGCGGGTGAATGGCCACGTCCCACACCGTGGCCTCCACAACTCCATCGCCGGTGCAGCGGGCAAAGCCCACAAGTTTGGGCATGCGCTGGTCGTGCCGCCAGAGGCCCACCTGCAACAGGCTGTATTCGAGGGCCTTGCGCACGCGGCGCATCGGCCGCCTGCTCCAACCCACCGCATCACAGAGGCGCTCCAGCTCCATCAGGTCGATGGGACGCTCGGTGCTGAGGACCAGGCTGATTTGGGGATTTGGCGTGGTGCAAATCCTGTACTGATCGCCGTAGAGACTGGTTAGGAGCTCAGTAGCACTCACAGCCCCAGGCCAACGCGATGGCACGATCTTGCCCGATGACGCCATCCCTTCAAGATTTCCCTGGGCGTCCCTTGCTGGTGGCGGTCCACGGCTGGCTGCTGGCTGGCAGGCTTTGGGATCCCCTGGCTCGGGAGTTGGAACCGGATTGGCAGCTGTGGTCTCCAGATCTGCCGGGGTTTGGCACCACAGCCCGCCCTAGGGGGTTGCAGCCAAGTCTGGCCAGCTACGGCCGCTGGTTGGCGGAGGCGGTGGTTGAGCGCGCCCCCAACCGACCGGTGGTGCTGGTGGGCCATTCCCTGGGCGGCAGTGTGGTGTTGCATGCCGCAGCCCAATTGGGCCCCCAGCTCAAGGGGATTGTGCAGGTTGCCTCCGGCGGTGGCGTCTACCAACCCAAGGCCTTTGCCCAGGTGCGCCGAGCGGGATCGGCATTTTTGCAATGGCGGCCAGGTTGGTTGCAATCCCTGCCGTTCACCGATTCGATTCGCAGCCCCCTCGGTGCCGACCTGCGCGCAGCCCGGGGCTTGCTGGCCTGCAGCACCAACCGGGGGGCCGTGCGCCAATTGCCCCAAATCACCGCCGCGTTGCAGGTGCCCAGCCTTTGGATTGCGGGCAGCCGGGACCAGGTGATGCAGCCGGG
>CAIYSK010000304.1 GCA_903928835.1 uncultured cyanobacterium | reverse complement strand
GAAGTTGTCCGGTGGTCAGAAGCAACGGGTAGCCATTGCCCGCGCCCTGGCCTCTCACCCGCAACTGCTGCTGGCCGATGAGCCTACGGCCGCCCTCGATAAGGAGTCAGGGCGTGATGTGGTGGCTCTCTTTCGCCAACTGGCTGACCAGCGGGGGGCGGCCATCGTGATGGTGACCCATGACAACAAAGTGCTCGACATTGCGGATCGGATCGTCCATCTCGAAGCCGGAGCCTTGGTCTCCGCCGAATCGAAGTCTCTCTAGGGCTCAGCGATTGCTCCCAGCGAAAGCCAGACCCCCAGCGTCTGTTTTTGCCTGGGACGGGATTTGCCCATGGGTTTCTGTCTCAAGACTCGCTAAACAGGAAAGGCACCGGCCAGACGGCCATGTTCCAGATCGTCCGTCATGTTTGCCACTGTCCTTTTCCCCATTGACCGCAGCCGTCAGGCCCGGGAGACAGCTGCGGTGGCCCTGCAGTTGGTCCAGCAGCACAACAGTCAGCTGGTGCTGTTATCGGTGGTGGAGCCCGATCAAGACGATCCAGATGAGGTGGCTCGCCTGCTTCAGGAGGCCAAGGCCAGCTTTGAGCAGGCCGGCGTCGCCTGTCAGGTGATCGAGCGGGAGGGCAAGCCAGCCTTTGTGATCGGTGATGTGGCCGATGAAATCAACGCGGATGTCATCGTGATGGGCACGCGCGGCATCACCCTGGAGAACGATCACGAGAGCACGGCTGCCAGGGTGATTCAACTGGCCCCATGCCCGGTGTTGGTGGTGCCTTAATGGATCTCCCTGAGCTGCCGCTCCAACTCCGCGTCAATGCTCCGGCAATTCAGTGGTATCCAGGCCACATTGCCAAGGCTGAGCGCTCTCTCAACGGCAATCTCGCCAAGGTGGATTTGGTGATTGAGGTGCGCGATGCCCGCATCCCTTTGGCCACGGGCCATCCCCGCTTACAGCGCTGGATCCAGGGCAAGCAGCACTTGCTGGTGATTAACCGCCTCGACATGGTCCCGGTCCCTGTGCGCGCCGCGTGGGACGCCTGGTTCCGCGCCCAGGGCCAGACCCCCTGGTGGTGCGATGCCAAGACAGGCACGGGGGTGAAGCAACTCCAGCAGGCCGCCATTCGGGCCGGCAGTGCCCTCAATGAACGGCGCCGGGGGCGGGGGATGAAGCCCCGGCCGGTGCGGGCCTTGATGCTGGGTTTCCCCAACGTGGGTAAGTCGGCTCTGATCAACCGGCTGGTGCGCCAGAAGGTGGTGGACAGCGCCCGCCGGGCGGGGGTTACCCGCACCTTGCGCTGGGTGCGGCTGGGCCAGGATCTCGACCTGCTCGATGCCCCTGGGGTGCTGCCGCCCCGGCTGGACGACCAGCAGGCGGCCCTGCGCCTGGCGCTCTGCGATGACATCGGCCAGGCGGCCTATGACACCGAAGCGGCAGCCCTCGCCTTTGTGCAGCTGTTGGTGTTGCTGGAAGGGGTGGCCCAATCGGGGGTCCCGGTGGGCCTTTTGGAGAAGCGCTATGGCGTGGCTTTGGGCTGCCTGCCAGGCGGTGGCCCCGACCGGGAGAGCTGGCTGTTGGCGGCGGCAGAGCGCCACACCAGCGGCGACACCCTGCGCATGGCCACCAAGCTTCTCGACGACTACCGCCGCTCGGCGCTGGGGGCCATTGCCCTGGAATTCCCCACTTCTCCTGTTGCAGCGTCATGACGGCGTTTGGTGAAGGCGAGGGGGAGCTGCTGAGCCTCCACTACCCCAAGCCCTTGCCGATGCGGCTGGATCGCTGGCTGGTGGCCCAGCGGCCTGAGCAGAGCCGGGCCCGCATTCAGAAGTTCATCGATGCCGGTTACGTGCGGGTGAATGGGGTGATGGGCCGCGCCAAGACGCCCCTGCGCCCGGGGGACGAGGTGCAGCTGTGGATGCCCCCTCCCGAGCCCCTTCCCTACCTGCTGGCCGAAGACATTCCTCTGGATGTGCTGTTTGAAGACGAGCATCTGATCGTGCTCAACAAGCCCGCCGGCCTCACGGTGCACCCGGCCCCCGGCAACAGGGACGGCACCTTGGTGAATGCCTTGCTGCACCACTGTCCTGATTTGCCCGGCATTGGTGGGGAGATGCGCCCCGGCATCGTGCATCGCCTCGATAAGGACACCACCGGCTGCATCGTGGTGGCCAAAAGCCAGGAAGCCCTGGTGAAGCTTCAGGTTCAAATCCAGAAGCGCATTGCTTCCCGCCAGTACCTGGCGGTGATCCATGGGGTGCCCAAGGCCGACGAGGGCACGGTGGTCGGCGCTATAGGCCGCCACCCCATCGATCGCAAGAAATACGCGGTGGTGAGTGAGGGCGGCCGCCATGCGTGCACCCACTGGAAGCTGGTGGAGCGGCTGGGGGATTACTCCCTGCTGCGCTTCAAGCTCGATACGGGCCGTACCCACCAGATCCGGGTGCACTGCGCCCACCTGGGCCACCCGATCGTTGGCGATGTCACCTACAGCCGCTGCCGCAAATTGCCGCTGGAGCTGCCTGGCCAGGCCCTCCATGCCGTGCACTTGGGCCTGGTCCATCCGATCAGCGGCGAGCGTCTGGTGTTTGAGGCGCCCTTGCCGGAGACGTTTGAGCGCTTGCTGGCTGTGCTCCGGCGCCGGCTGCAGACTGGACCAGTCATTCCTTTAGGGCCCCTCGCCATGGCAGAGCAAAATCTGCACGCCTTCATTGCCGCGGTGCTCCAGGATCCGGCTCTGCAGCAGCAGCTCTCCACCACGGCCGCCGCTGATGCCGACGAGGTGGCGGCGATCGCCCGGGCCTCTGGCTTTGAGCTGAGCCCGAAGGACCTGGTGAGCCACGCTGACGGTGCCCTGGTGGAGTACCAAGACGAGGACTACTTCATGAAGCCCCTCTGGTGGGAGCTGGCCGGCTGAGCCAGGTCAGCGCTGGCAGGGCTAGGCCAGGGCTGGCAGGCGGGGGCAGGCCTCCACCAAGGTTTTGGTAATGGCGGCCTTCGGGTGGCTCAGCAGTTCGGAACCGGGGCCTTCTTCCACAATTTTGCCGCCCTCCAGCACGATCACCCGGTGGCAAAAACCACTGGCCACCGAGAGGTCGTGGGTCACAAACAGCATCCCCAGGCCGAGTTGTTGTTGCAGCTGCCGCAGCAGGGCGAGTACATCGGCCTGCACTTCGGCATCGAGCATGCTCACGCTTTCATCGCAGAGCAGCACTTGGGGCTTAAGGATGAGTGCCCGGGCGATGGCCACCCGTTGCTGTTGGCCGCCAGAGAGCTGGCGGGGTAGGCGCTTTTCGAAGGCTTCTGGTGGCTCCAGGCCCACGGCACCCAACCAGTGGCGGGCCTGTTCGCGGGCTTGGCTGCGGCTTGCCAGGCCATGGATGAGTAGGGGGTCGGCGATGGCATCGCCCACGGTCATTTGGGGGTTGAGGCAGGCCAG
>CAIYSK010000303.1 GCA_903928835.1 uncultured cyanobacterium | reverse complement strand
GATGGAGATGCTTTGCTCCTTGCCGCTGCCCTTGTCCTTGGCGGTCACGCTGAGGATGCCGTTGGCGTCGATGTCGAAGGTCACCTCGATCTGGGGCACGCCCCGGGGGGAGGGGGGAATGCCATCCAGGCGGAAGGTCCCCAACGACTTGTTGTCGCTAGCCATCTCGCGCTCACCCTGAAGCACGTGGATTTCCACGTTGGTCTGGCCATCCACCGCCGTGGAATACACCTCACCCTTCTTGGTGGGAATGGTGGTGTTGCGGGTGATCATCTTGGTCATCACGCCACCGAGGGTCTCCACACCCAGGGAGAGGGGGGTGACATCCAACAGAAGGATGTCCTTCACCTCACCGGCGAGCACGCCGCCCTGGATGGCCGCACCCACGGCCACCACTTCGTCGGGGTTCACGGTTTGGTTGGGTTCCTTACCGGTGGTGCGCTTCACCAGCTCAAGCACGGCCGGGATGCGGGTGGAACCACCCACCATCACGATCTCGTCGAGCTCGCTGGAGGAGAGCTTGGCGTCCTTGAGGGCCTGCTCCACCGGCGCCCGGCAGCGATCAATGAGCTTGGAAGCCAACTCCTCAAACTTGGCCCGGGTGAGGGTGAGATCGAGGTGCTTCGGACCCTCAGGCGTCGCCGTAATGAACGGCAGGTTGATCTCGCTTTGGGTGGCGCTGGAGAGCTCGATCTTGGCTTTTTCCGCAGCCTCGGTGAGACGCTGTAGCGCCTGCTTGTCCTGGCGCAGATCAATGCCTTCGTTGGCCTTGAAGCTGTCGGCGAGGTAGTCGACGATCACCTTGTCGAAGTCGTCGCCCCCCAGATGGGTATCACCGGAGGTGGAGAGCACCTCAAAGACCCCATCACCCACCTCGAGCACCGAGACGTCGAAGGTGCCGCCGCCCAGGTCGAAGACCAGGATGCGCTCATTGCTCTTCTTATCGAGGCCGTAGGCCAACGCCGCCGCCGTGGGCTCGTTGATAATCCGCAGCACCTCAAGGCCGGCGATTTTGCCGGCGTCCTTGGTGGCTTGGCGCTGGGAGTCGTTGAAATAAGCAGGAACTGTGATCACCGCCTGGGTGACCGCTTCGCCGAGGGACTTGCCAGCGTCTTCGGCCAGCTTGCGGAGCACCTGGGCACTCACTTCCTCAGGGGCGAATTGCTTGCCCAGCACCGGGCACTTCACCTTCACATTGGCGCCCGACTTCTCAACGCCGTAGCTGACTTCCTTCGACTCTTCGGTGACCTCATCGACCCGACGGCCGATGAACCGCTTCACCGAATAGAAGGTGTTCTCGGTGTTCATGACCGCCTGGCGCTTGGCGATCTGACCAACGAGTTGGTCCTGATTTTTGGTGTAGGCCACCACCGAGGGGGTCGTGCGAAACCCTTCAGCGTTGGCAATCACGGTGGGTTTACCACCTTCCATCACTGCAACGCAGCTGTTGGTTGTGCCGAGGTCAATACCGACGACCTTGCCCATGGGTTCCCACCTCCTTACGGTGAACGAATCGGAATGACTGCATCTTCAGCAGCTGGGCCCTGCCCAGGCGAGGTGTGGTTCCCGAACAGGACCTGACGGTCCGCCCCCAGCCAGCCCAGCAATGCCCCTTCCGATTTCCGGCCGCACTGCCCTCGTGGGGGTTCTGGGCGATCCCGTGCGCCACTCCCTCTCGCCGGCCATGCACAACGCCGCTTTGGCAGAGCTGGGATTGGAATGGGCTTACCTGGCCCTGCCAGCCCCAGCCGCCGATCTGGCCACGGTGGTGCGGGGCCTGGAGGCCATGGGCTGCCGGGGCCTCAGCGTGACCATCCCCCACAAGCAGGCCGTGGCCGAGCTGTGCCGGGAACGCAGTCCCCTGGCCCAACGGGTGGGGGCCGTCAACACCCTGGTGCCCCTGGATGGGGGTGGTTGGATGGGCACCAACACCGATGTGGAAGGCTTCATGGCCCCCCTGCGCCATGGGCCCTGGCAAGGCAAGCGGGCCCTGGTGCTGGGCTGCGGCGGCAGTGCCCGGGCCGTGGTGGCGGGCCTTGTGGAGCTTGGCTTTGGGGCGATCACCGTGGCCGCCCGGCGCCCCGAAGCCCTGGCCGCCTTCGCCCAGACCTGCGGCCCCTGGGCACCCCAACTCACCCCCCTGGCCTGGGGTGACCTGGACAGCGCCACCGATACGGCATTAGCGCATTCGAGCTTGCGGCAAGCCGATTTGGTGGTGAACACCACCCCGATTGGCATGGCCAGCGCCCCAGACCCGGCAGGGGCGATGGATCCCGCAGCGCTCAAGGCCTGCCCCCTGAATCCGGCCCAGCTCGACCAGCTGGGGCCAGGGGCCACGGTGTACGACCTGATCTACACGCCCAGACCCACCCAGCTGCTGCGGGAGGCCGCCCGACGCGGCTGCCCCACCCAAGACGGCCTGGAGATGCTGGTGCAGCAGGGAGCTGCGGCCCTGCGGCTGTGGAGCGGCCTGGAGACCGTGCCAACCGACGCCATGCGGACTGCTGTGGAGGCAGCCCTAGCCTGAGCCATCCATGAGCAGCACTGGCGCAATGCAAGGGCCTCCGATCTGGCAACGGCTGTTGGCGGCAGCGGCCTACCTGCTCCCCTGGAGCGATGGCATTCCCTTCGGCCAAGGGCTCTTTGGCCTGTTCCCAATCCTGACCTGGCTGCAGCTGCCCGCCCTCCCCGTGGTGATGGTGCAGCAGCTGGTGCCCTTTGGAAGCCTGGTGCTGTTCCTGGTGCTCTTCCTGGCGGTGGTCCGAAACCCCCGGGTGCCCTACTTCATCCGCTACAGCGTGCTGCAGGCGATTTTGGTGGACATCGTGCTCGTGCTGATCAATCTTGCCTTTGGGGTGCTGCGACTCAACGGCGGCAACTTTGCGGGCAGAACCCTCAGCAACACGGTGTTCCTCGGGATTCTGGTGTTGGTGGGCTTTGGGGTAGTCGAAAGCCTGCGGGGCAAGGAAGCCGATATCCCCACGGTGTCCGAAGCGGTGCGCATGCAGCTGAATTAGCCCGCACCTGGTGCGATAGGTTGATCGATTCGTCGCTGGTGAGCCTTGCGCTCGCTGGCCCCTGCCCCCTAAAGGCTTCTCCACAGGCGACCATGACGCAGTCTTATTACGAAACCATGTACATCCTTCGTCCGGACATTCCGGAGGAAGAGGTGGAAACCCATGTCACCAAGTACCGCGATCTCGTGACCGAGTCCGGTGGTGTGGTGTTGGACTGCCAAATGCGCGGTAAGCGCCGTCTGGCTTACTCAATCGCGAAGCACCGCGAAGGCATCTACGTGCAACTCAACCACGATGGTGATGGCCAGCAAGTCGCCCCGATGGAGCGGGCCATGCGCCTCTCCGAGGATGTAATCCGCTACCTCACCATCAAGCAGGACGGTCCCATGCCCGCCCCCCGCGCGATCCCTGGCACCCCGAGCGAAGCCGCCCCCATGGCCCCAGCCGCAAACACCGAAGAAGTCACTGCTGCTGTTTGATCTGGGCTTGTCATGCCCAATCCCAATCTGTATGGTCCGGCCATGGAGCCGGAGCAACACCATGTCCCCGAACCGAAGTGGCCCTCAGCGGCTGCTTCGGTTTTTGTTTGGGCCAAAAATCAGCGCACTCCAGCGCCTGAAGCCCCAAACCCTCACGAACTCAGGGCCGTTGAACGGGAGCTGGCCACAGCCCTTGCCGAGCTGACCAGCCTGAACGAGCTGCTCGAAGACATTCCAGAGATCTTTGAGCGCAAATTTCAACAGCGGCTCGAGCCCCTGCTCGCCGAAAACCAAGCCCTACGCCATCAGGTGCTGCAACTACAAACCAGCCACAACGACTACAGGGCGGCTGAACTGCTGCCCCAAGTCAAGGCAAGCCCCAGGGATCGGCCCCAATTCGGCCAGGTGATCCGCCACGCCTTTGGGCTGAAAGATGCTGCCTAAGGGCGGCGTCTAGCAGCAGCCCACAGGCGGGTGGGCAGACCCCAGACATAGATGAATCCCTCGGCCGCCCTGTGGTCGAATTGGTCCTCGGAGCCATAGGTGGCCATATCGGGCACATAAAGGCTGTGGGTGCTGCTGCTGCGACCCACCACCGTGGCGTTGCCTTTGTGGAGCTTCAAACGCACCGTGCCGTTGACCGTCTGCTGGGTGCGATCGATAAAGCCATCGAGGGCTTCCTTGAGAGGTCCGTACCAGAGGCCCTGGTAGACCAAGTCGGCCCAGCTCATCTCGATCTGGCGCTTGTAGCGCTGCACATCCGCCGCCAGGGTGAGGCTTTCGAGCTCCTGGTGGGCCTTAATCAACAACAGCAGGCCAGGGGTTTCGTAGATCTCCCGGCTCTTGATGCCCACCACCCGGTTTTCCACCATGTCGAGGCGGCCAAAACCATGGCCACCGGCCAGGGCGTTGGCTTGGCGAATCAGGCTCACTGGATCGAGCCGCATCCCATCAATGCTCACGGGGTTGCCCTGCTCAAAGCCGATCTCGACGATCTGGGAAGCGTCCGGAGCGGCCTCCACCGAGCAGGTCATGGCATAGATCTCCTCGGGGGGCTCCACATTGGGATCCTCCAGGGGGCCAGCCTCAATCGAGCGGCCTAGCAGGTTGAGATCAATGGAATAGGGCGACTTTTTACTCACCGGTGAGGGGATGCCACACCGCTCGCCGTAGGCAATGGTTTCCTCCCGGCTCATGCCCCACTCCCGGGCTGGGGTGAGCACCTTCAGATCAGGGGCCAAAGCGCCAATGGCCACATCGAAACGCACCTGGTCGTTGCCCTTGCCGGTGCAGCCATGGGCCACGGCATCAGCACCCACCTCCCGGGCAATTTCCACCAGACGGCGAGCAATCAGGGGGCGAGCCAGGGCCGTGGAGAGGGGGTAGCGCCCCTCATAGAGGGCATTGGCCCGAATGGCTGGAAAGGCGAATTCGGTGATGAAGGGTTCAATCAGATCGCCCACGATCGACTGGCTGGCGCCGGAGTCGAGGGCCTTCTGACGAATCGGCTCGAGCTCATCGCCCTGGCCCAGATCGGCAGCGAAGGTAATCACCTCCTCCACGCCCCATTCCTGCATCAGATAGGGAATGCAGACGCTGGTGTCGACCCCGCCTGAATAGGCCAATACCGCCTTCTTCGCCCGACCCATCACCGTGACTCCTGCGCTCAATGCAGCGATTCTCCCTCGCCGGGGGACCGCCATTCGACAAGCAGCCAAAGGGCCATCAATCCCGGCGGCACCAACACAAGCCCCCATACCAGGGCGGACTCGACCACCAGGGTCTGGGGCCAATGCTGGCCACTCGCCACCAGGGCCGCACTCACGCCCAGGGCCAGGAGCCAGAGGGGCAGCACGGCCCGCAAGAAGCCTTTGGGGGTACCTACGGCCATTGGGTATGGTGGTGGATTGGTTTACCAGGCTTAGCCTGCAGCGATTTTGACCGCATGAGCAAGCTCGCAACCAGCGGCAGTAGTCGCCTCGACACCATCAACCCCTCCCTCACCCGCTACAGCCGGAGTGAGCACGCCCCCGTGCTGCCCCTGCGGGATGAACCTGATCTGCTCAGCTGGCTGGAAAGCAGCGGGCGCCTGGTGGCCGACGAAGAAACCGCCAGCACCGACGTGAGCACCGTTGAGGAGGAAGAGCTCTCGGCATTGATGGGCGAGAAAGAGGACTACAACAAAGACGACGAGCAACAGGAAGACAACTGGGAAGACTGACGCTCTCTAGCCGTCAAAGCTCAGCATTGCTGGGCTTTTTGCTGCTCGGCGCCTGCCTGCTGAGTGATGGCCTTGTGGCCAACTCCATGCTCACCCTGCCCCTGGTGGTGGCGGCCTTGATCAGCTGGGGCGTGACGGCCTGGGGGGTGCCGAAATTACGGGCCCTCAAGCTGGGCCAGGTGATCCGCGAGGAAGGGCCCAAGGCCCACCAAAGCAAGGCCGGCACCCCCACCATGGGCGGGCTCCTGGTGGTGCCGGTGGGGGTATTGATCGGTGGCCTGATTACCCCCTCCGATCCGCGGTTGCTGGCGGTGGCAGCGATCACCCTGGCCTACATGGCCATTGGCGCCGTGGACGATTGGCGCAGCCTCACCAAACAGACCAATACCGGCCTCACCCCTAAGGGGAAATTAGCCCTTCAAGCTGGGGCGGCCCTGCTGTTTTTGATCTGGGCCGCTGGCGGCGGCTGGATGGGGGCGACAGAAGCAGGAGATGTGGCCCTGGCCCTGGGCTGGGTGCTGCCCCTGGGGCTGTTGATCTGGCCGCTGGGTTTGTTTGTGTTTCTGGCCGAGAGCAACGCCACCAACCTCACCGATGGCCTCGATGGCCTGGCGGCGGGCTGCGGGGCGGTGGTGTTCACGGGCCTGGGCCTGCAACTGATGCTGCGGGGCAACCAGGGCGACCCTGCCTTGGCGGCCTTTTGCCTGGCGATGGCAGGCTGCTGGCTGGGGTTTTTGGCCCACAACCGGAACCCGGCCCGGTTGTTCATGGGTGACACCGGGTCCCTCGCCATGGGCGCGGCCCTCAGCGCCGTAGCCCTGCTCTCCAACAGCCTGTGGCCCCTGTTGGTGATGGGCGGGGTGTTTCTGGCCGAATCCCTGTCGGTGATCGTGCAGGTGTGGGTGTTTAAGGCCACCAAAAGCCCTGATGGGGTGGGCAAACGGGTGTTTCGCATGGCACCGTTGCACCACCATTTCGAGCTGGGCGGCATGGCCGAACAGCAGGTGGTAATCAACTTTTGGACCGCCAGCCTGCTACTGGTAGGTGTGGGATTACTGCTGCTTCCTTAGGCATGGCCTACTTCACCTGGAAAGAAACCGGTCTCACCTCGGATTGCGCCAGCCTGGAGGCGATGGCCGCCCGCTTTGAGGAGGCAGCTGGTTTGATGCGGCGCATGGCAAACGAAGGCTTCAGCCTCGAAAGACATAGCGATGGCCAGCACATCACCCATCCCGATCCCGATGTCTTTGAGGCCTACGGGTTTGTCAGCGAAGAATCCCCGGTCTGCCAACTAACCCTGCTCAACGAAGCCTGATCAGCTAGCCCGGCGGAAATAACCCACCACCCAGACCACCACAAACGCGACCGAGGACAGCCCTAAATAAATCAGGGCCCACTTCTGCATATCGGCGATATCCCAACCAAACAGCAGCCCATTGGCCGCATCTCCTGCGGTGCTAAAGCCCAACACAGTGCTGAAGCCCAAGAGGGATTGAAAACCAAAACCCACCACCGCTGCCCTTCCATCCATGCCGAACCCCCACGCTAAATCGTTTCCGGCCACGGTGATGCTGCTGGGCAGCGGGGAGCTGGGCAAGGAAGTGGCTATTGCGGCCCAGCGACTCGGCTGCAGGGTCATCGCCGTGGATCGCTACGCGGGCGCTCCCGCCATGCAGGTCGCCGACGTGGGCGAAGTGGTGGCAATGGGCGACCCAGAAGCCCTCAAGGCCGTAGTCCGCCAGCACCGCCCGGATGTGGTGATTCCTGAAATTGAAGCGCTGGCCGTCGACGCCCTGGCCGAGCTGGAATCCGAAGGCATCACCGTGATTCCGACGGCCCGGGCCACGGCGGTCACGATGAACCGGGATCGGATTCGGGATCTCGCCGCCCAGGAGCTAGGCATTCGCACGGCCCGATTCGCCTATGCCGAGAGTGGGGCCGAACTCGCCGCCGCCGCTGCCCCCCTGGGGTGGCCGGTGGTGGTGAAACCGGTGATGAGTTCCTCCGGCAAGGGCCAAAGTGTGGTGAAAGGGCCCGAAGGCATCGCTGCCGCCTGGGACGCCGCCATGGCCGGGGCCCGGGGCGAAGGCACCCGGGTAATCGTGGAGGAGTTCCTGCCCTTTGAACTAGAGATCACCCTGCTCACCGTGAAGCAATGGGAGGGGGAAACCCTGTTTTGCCCGCCCATAGGCCACATCCAGGAACGGGGTGACTACCAGTGCAGCTGGCAACCGGCGGCGGTGGGGGCCCGGCAGCTGGCCACCGCCCAGGCCATGGCCAAAGCCGTGACCTCCAACCTCGGTGGAGCGGGGCTATTTGGGGTGGAATTTTTCCTGTGCGGGCCCCCAGGGGGGCATCCCGACGGTCTTGAGGTGGTGTTCTCCGAGCTCTCGCCACGCCCCCACGACACCGGCCTGGTGACCCTGATGGGCCAGAACCTCAGTGAATTTGACCTGCACCTGAGGGCAGTGCTGGGGTTACCCATTCCGGCAATCCGCTCCTTGGGGCCCGCCGCCAGTCGGGTGATTCTGGCCACAGAAACCGCAGAAACTGTGGTGTTTGAGGGGGTAGCTGCAGCCCTACGGGAGCCAGATACCGAGGTGATGCTGTTTGGAAAACCCGATGCCCGGCCCCATCGGCGCATGGGCGTGGCCCTGGCCCAGGGGGCCACGGAGGCAGAGGCCCGCCGCAAGGCCGAGACCGCCGCCGCCCAGATCCAGGTCAAAGCCCAAGCCTGATTGCCAAACCAAAACCAACAAAACAGCCAGCCCCCCTGGTGCACCAAGGATCTGCCCCCTATGGTGCGCCGAGCTAGCAGCGCCATGAGCCAGGCCCAACCCCTTCCGCGTCGTAGTCGGAACGACAGCCGCCGCGGGACCCAGGCCAACAAAGCTGTGATTCCCAGCGCCCTCGTAGGCGACATGGAGCAGCGCCGCCAAAGACGCGACACCAAGCCCCGCCAGGAGCGACGCCCACCGGACCGGGAAAGGGACACCCGCCAAGAACGTCGCAAACCCAAGGGTGGGGGGCCTCCCACCAGGCCCAACAAACAGAAGCCCAGGCCCCTGGTGCCCTTTGTCCTGGGGATTGCCATGGGCTGGGGCCTGGCAGGCCCCCTGCCCCACCTAGCCGGAGCAGCGATGGCTGCCTTGCTCAAGGGACCCCAATCCCTGGGAGCCCTGGTGAATCCCTTTGGTCTCGGGGATCGGCGCATCCTGGTGATGGGCACCGACAAGGTGGCGGGCAACACGGATGTGATGTTCACCGTTCAGATCAAAGACGGCAAAACCCTGCTCACCCAGGTGCCCAGGGACACCTTCGTGGAATCCCAGCAGTACGGCGTGTTGAAGGCCAACGCCCTCTACAACTACGGCGGCATCGACGCCGTGAAACAGGAGCTAAGCAACCTTCTACATGCCCCAGTCGATCGCTTTGTGCGGATCGACCTCCAGGCCGTGAAACGGCTGGGCGACGCCATCGGGGGCGTGGATGTGGATGTGCCTAAGCGCATGCACTACGTGGACAACAGCCAGGGTCTATACATCGATCTGTACCCCGGCATGCAACGGCTCAGGGGGGAGCAACTCGAAGGATTCCTCCGCTTCCGCCACGACGAAATGGGCGATCTCGGCCGCATGGAGCGCCAGAAAATGGTGCTAGCCGAAGTCTTCAAAAAACTGGGCCAGCCCTCCACACTGACCCAGTTACCAGGGTTGCTCAAGGTGGCCGGCACAGATATCAAAACCGACCTATCCGGCCTGGAAATGGGCCAATTGGTCACGGCCATGGCAGGTACCAAACTTGCCGCCAACCAGCTGGCCGGCCGGATCTTCTGGCAAAACGACCTCAGCTACTGGATGCCTGATGCCAATACGCACTACGCAGGGGTCGATGGTCCGGCACCAGCTCCGTAGGCGATAAAGCGCCGCTGGCCATGGCCAAATAGCGATTCACATGGGCCGTCCAGCTGTAGTTGGCCCTAACCGCCTTGAGCCCGTTGTCGCGCCAACCCCGCCAGCGTCGGGCATTGCTGACACTCAGCTCAATGGCGGCCTGCAGGGCACCGAGGTCGGACACATCGGCAAGAACACCGTTGTTGCAACGCTCGAGAATGTCCTTAGGCCCACCGTCATCGGTAGCAACCACTGGCAACCCACAGGCTGCCGATTCCAGCAAGGTGAGCCCAAAGGGCTCGGTGAGCGCAGGGTTCACAAACACACCCCCCAAACGGGCAGCCCATCGATACAACTCTGGGATTTGCTCCCGGGTGTGGTGCTTGGGGTAGCCCACAAGGCCGTAAAGGTCGTAGCGATCAATTAACTCAAAAAGCTGGAGCAGCACCTCCCGCGGTGGCTTATCGAGTTGACGTAAGTCTTGGCGACAACCAAGAACCAAGACAAGATTGTGGTTCTCTCGAAGCAATTCAGATCGGGCAAACACCTCAAGCAAAGCTGGGATATTTTTGCGATGGTCAGCGCGGCAAATAGCCAACAGGGGCGGTCGCAGGGGATAGCGCAAAAATGGAGCTACCAGGGGGTGGTTGGGGGATTCAGTGATAGCCGCAACAGGATGGAAAAGTGCCGAATCCACACCTGGGGAAATCACCGTGGCGAGATCAGGCCTGAATTTGTTGTAGCGGGCGTACTGATGGTCGAGTTCATGTTGGGTACTCGTAACCACCAGTTGCGCCTGGGCAAGGGCCAGCTCCTCAGCAGCAATTCGGGCGGAAAGGGCGTATTGGGCTTCGATCTGCTGGGAGTCGAGCCCGGCTGCTAAAAGGCGTCGGCGCTTTTCACGCCCTAGGGAATGGCCTGTAAAAACCAGCGGTATCTGCAATCTACGGGCAACGAGAGCCCCCACATAGCCCGCATCCGCGTAGTGGGCATGGATCCAATTGGGCAGACGGGGCTGGGATTGCAATTGACGACAGAGGCGATCCGCCAGATGGTCAAGAAAGGGCCAAAGAAGCTCCTTGCGTAAATACCGCCTGGGCCCAAAGGGAAGACGCCGAATCAACGCTCCCGGGCCAATCAACTCAGTGGATTGGCTATAATCCACTGAGATCCTTTTATCAAAGAGTTGACGGGTTAACACCTCTACCCGATCAACCAAGGGTGATGCGGCCAGGGCCCTTACCAGTTCTAGTACGTAGGTTGTTTGGCCACCGGTATCAGAGTCACGACCGAGCTCCAGTGCACGGCCCCGGAACAACCCATGAAGATGGAGATGCAGAATGCTCAGGCCCATCGGAAAACCGGCAGGCTTAAGTTTTAGCGATCTTAGGAAATCTCGACGAGGGAAAGAAGCATTGATGCCGCAAAGAAGCTGAGGCCAGCATCACTCCTTAATGATCACCTGACCGCCAGCTTCATCCAAGTAAAAATCGAAAACGAACAGATCTCCATCAAAGGAAAGCAAGAAAACAAGATAAGTCTTACTAACTTGTAGAGAAGGACCAGGCTTCGCAGTTGACAATGCCAAAAGGAGGATTAATATGTACCATATCAATCATAGAATACTTCCATCTAAGCAATTTGGAAGTCCCAAGACAGAGCCCGGCGCGGGAGTCATTGATGCTTTTTACCCAATCATATTGACACTCATAATCACAGAACT
>CAIYSK010000302.1 GCA_903928835.1 uncultured cyanobacterium | reverse complement strand
CTGCCGTCTTCTCGTCGTGCTCCATGTGCTCGTCGGGCACCTGGTGCGACAACTCAACGTCCGACCCACTTAAGCCCTCCGTGCTGTGCGTCGGGTGTGCCGTGGGCACGTACAACTCGTTGTCGGGGGCGACTGCCGCCGCCGCCCGCACCCGAATGGTGCTCGGCAGCCGTCCATTGAGGGCCTTTGCCCAGCGCTGGGGCGGAATCGGTCCCGCGGCATCGAAGTGCACCACCTGGGCCGCCGCATGGACGCCCGTGTCCGTCCGGCCCGCGGCAACGGTGTGCACCGGCCTGTGGGGATCCAGTTCGGCGATGGCCTGGTCGAGGCGTTCTTGGACGCTGGGGGCGTTGTCCTGCCGCTGCCAGCCGCAAAATGCCGACCCGTCGTATTGGAGGCAAAGGGCAATCCGTTGCACCGCTTGGACCGGGCTGGACTGGCTATCGGGTGATTTGCCCATAAAAAAGCCGTGGTGAACCGAAGTTCACCGCGGCAAGGGAGATAGGGCTGGGCAGGGGATCAGACCAGCTCGATGATGGCCATTTCGGCGTTGTCACCACGACGGGGCACGGTGCGAATGATGCGGGTGTAACCACCATTGCGTTCGCCGTAGCGCTCCTGGGCCCTGTCAAACAAGGCGTGAACCAGTTGTTTGTCATAGATGTAGCCGATGGCGCGGCGACGGGCCGACAGGCTGCCGTCCTTTGCCAAGGTGATCATGCGCTCGGCTTCATCCCGCAGGGCTTTGGCGCGGGCTTTGGTCGTGGTCACCCGACCCTCGCGGATCAGCTGGGTGGTCAGGCCACGCAGCATGGCCTTGCGTTGGTCGGCGGGGCGTCCCAGTTGGGGGACTCGGCACTGGTGTCTCATGGTCTTGTGTCTTCAGGGGTGCGGGGCCGCCGATCAGGCGCTGGTGCGGCTTTGGGGCAGGGTGATACCGATGCGCTCCAGCGCTTCGATTACTTCGTCGGCTGATTTGGAGCCGAAGTTTTTGATCTCAAGGAGATCTTCATAGCTGAAGCCCATCAGATCGGAAACCGAGTTGACCTGGGCACGCTTCAGGCAGTTGTAGGCGCGCACGGAGAGGTTGAGCTCTTCGAGGGGGATTTGGGCCTCGGCCGAGGGCTCGGGCTCCAGGCCAGGCTCCTCAACCATGGTGAGGCTGGCCAGGGGCTGGAACAGGGCAATCAGCTGGTTGGCAGATTGGGCCATGGCGTCGTCGGGGGTGACGCTGCCATTGGTTTCGATTTCCAGGCGCAGGCGCTCCCGGGCGGAACCCCCTTCTCCAACAGCGGTTTCATCCACCGTGTAGTTGACGCGCTTGACGGGCTTAAAGACCGCATCGATCTGGAGGAGATCAATGGCACTGGTGTCTTCGCTGTGGCGATTGACGGGGCGATAGCCGACGCCGCGCTCCACGTGCACTTCCATCTCCAGGCTGTGGCCTTCGGCCACGGTGGCGATCAGCCGGTCAGAATCGATCACCTGGACCTGGGAGGAGAACTGCAGGTCAGCAGCGGTGACGGTCGCGGGACCATTCACCACCAGGCGGCCAATCTCCAGCTCGCGGTTGCGGCTGGTGACTGAAATTTGCTTGCAGTTAAGCAGGATATCGAGGACGTCCTCACGCACGCCAGGCACGGTGGCGTACTCGTGGTTGACCCCCGAGATGCGAACGGCGGTGATGGCGCTGCCTTCCAGGCTGCCAATCAGGACCCGACGCAGGGCATTGCCAAGGGTGGTGGCTTGGCCGCGATCGAGGGGGCCTATCAGGAAGACGCCGGTTTGGGAGCGATCTTCGGCGACCTGGTGTTCGATCCGATCAATTTGATAGTGCAGCACGGTCTGAAGGGTCGAAAGAGAAGGGGCAGATGGAACCGACGAATCAGACGCGACGGCGCTTCGAGCGGCGGCAGCCGTTGTGGGGGAGGGGGGTCACGTCCCGGATGAGGGTGATTTCCAGGCCAGCAACCTGTAGGGCCCGGATGGCCGTTTCACGGCCTGAGCCAGGGCCCCGAACCAGGACTTCGATCTGGCGCATGCCTTGCTCCATGGCCCGGCGGCCAGCTGCTTCGGCGGCGGTTTGGGCTGCGAAGGGAGTTCCCTTACGGGCACCCTTGAAACCACTGGCGCCGGCGGAGCTCCAGGAAATCACTTCACCGGCCGTATCGGTAATCGAAACGATGGTGTTGTTGAACGTGCTTTGGATGTGGGCTACACCGTTGGGCACGTTGCGCTTCGTTTTCTTGGCGCCGGATTTTTTGGCTGGCTTGGCCATGGTTTGGGGGCCTGCTACTGCAGGAGGTGATCAGGGAACGGGAGGGAATCGCTCTGGTGACGTCGGTTTCCACATCGAGCCCGAGGGGGCTTTGATTGGAGGTTGGCGGCAGGGCGAGGGTGGGGAAAGGCGTAGGCGGAATGCGCTTACTTCTTCTTACCGGCCACGGTTTTGCGGGCACCACGGCGGGTGCGGGCATTGGTGCGGGTGCGTTGACCGCGCACGGGCAGGCCCATGCGGTGGCGACGACCGCGCACACAGCCGATGTCCTGAAGGCGCTTCATGGCCATACCTTCTTGGCGACGGAGGTCGCCTTCGAGGGTGAAGCTGTCAGCGGCACCGCGGAGCTTTTGGACATCAGCATCGCTGAGATCCTTCACCCGGATGTCAGGGCTGACTCCGGACTTGGCCAGAATTTTCTGGGCACGGGTCAAGCCGATGCCATACACATAGGTGAGAGCGATCTCGACTCGCTTGTCGCGAGGGATATCGACGCCGGCAATCCGAGCCACGTGGGAAAACGTTTCAGAGTGAACAATTGGAACTGGAAGCCTGCCCCAGGTTGGGGTCGGGCGGCAGCTGCTCCCAGGCGGAGCGGCTAGGGCTGATCAGCCCTGGCGCTGCTTGTGCTTGGGATTGGTGCAGATCACCATCACCCGGCCGTGGCGACGAATCACCCGGCACTTGTCGCACATTTTCTTAACCGAGGCACGCACCTTCATGGGCGTTGTGCTCTCCGAATTTTCAAACGAGCAACCTACCACATTGGTCAACTGCTTCTGGGGCGGCGATCAATCGAGCAGGCCACCGATGCGCTCGGCGATCTCCTCAACGGAGCCCGCCGCTTCAACGGATACCAGCAGGCCTTTGTTGCGGTAGAAGCTGATCAGGGGGGCGGTTTGTTCGCGGTAGACCTCGAGTCTGTGGCGAATCACCGCCTCGTTGTCATCGGCCCGTCCCCGACCCAGTAAGCGCTGGATCAGCAGGGCGTCGTCGAGCTCCATCAGCACCACCAACTCGATTTGTTGGCCCAGTTCATCGAGCAGCTGGTCCAGGGCTTCGGCCTGGGCTGGGTTGCGGGGGAAGCCATCCAACAGCCAGCCGCCACCGCCACTGGCGGCCTGCTGGGCCAGACGGCTGCGCACGATCGCGAGCACCAGGGCATCGCTTACCAATTCGCCCCGGGCCATCACGGCCTCGGCCTCCTTGCCCAACTCGCTACCGGCTTGAACCTCGGCCCGCAGCAAATCCCCGGTGGAGAGGTGCAGCAAGCCTTTGGAGGTGGCGAGTTGCTGGGCTTGGGTGCCCTTTCCAGCCCCGGGGGGGCCGAGGAATAGGAGGCGTTGCTTCATGGCAGGAAAGAAAGGGACAGGGCGGCAACGAAGGGAGCCACGGATTGGCAAGCGCTTATTGGCGCACCATGCCTTCGTAGCGCTGGGAGATCACGTAGGTCTGCACTTGTTTGGCGGTGTCGATCGCCACACCCACCAGGATCAGCAGGGAGGTGGCCCCGAGGCCCTGGAAGGTGCGCACCTGGGTGGCCCCCTCCACAGCCGAGGGGATGATCGCCACTGCTCCAAGAAACACACCACCCAGCAGGGTCAGACGGTTTTGAACGCCCCCCAGATAGGTGGCTGTTGCTGAACCGGGCCTAACCCCAGGAATGGCGACGCCACTGCGTTTGAGGTTGGTGGCGATGTCGAGGGGGTTGACGGTGAGCGAGGCGTAGAAAAAGCCGAAGCCGCAGATCAGGGAAAAGAACACCAGGGCATAGAGCCAGGGGGTGCTGCTGTTCGGATTGAGGTAGCCCGCCAATTGGATCAGCAGGGGGTTGCGGGTGATATTGGCAATTGTGAGGGGCAGAAACACCACGGCGGAGGCAAAGATGATCGGCATCACACCGCCCGCATTCAGTTTTAGGGGCAGGTAGCTCTGGCGAGCGGCCAGGAGGTTGGCGCCCCCGACTTGGCGCTTGGCGCTCACGATCGGAATCCTTCGGTTGCCCTCCTGGACAAAGATGATGCCCACGATCGTGAGCAGGAAAACCACCACCAGCACCACGATTCCACCCACGGTGCTGCGGTCCCCGCTTTGGGCCAATTCGATCGTGGATCCCAGGGCCTTGGGCAAGGTGGCCACGATGTTCACGAAAATCACCAGGGAGGCGCCCTGGCCGATGCCCCGCTCCGTAATCACCTCCGAAATCCACATCACAACCATCGATCCGGTGACTAGGGCCAGGGCCGTTTGAATCACGAAGACGGTTTCTGACAGTCCTTCGGTGGCGTATTGCCTCAGGATCAAGGCGAAGACAATGCTCTGAAAGATTCCCCAGACCAGGGCCACATAACGGGTGATCTGGGCAATCTTGCGCCGTCCGGCCTCTCCCTCATTTTTTTGGAGATCCTCCAGTTGGGGCAGGGCTGCGGTGAGCAGTTGGATGATGATCGAGGCGTTGATGAAGGGCAGAATCCCCAGGGCAAAGACGCCCAAGGTGGACAATCCCCCGCCGGTAAAGATGTCCAGGAAGCCGATGAGCTGCCCCCCCTTGGAGAGGAAGTCGGCAAAGGCCACCCGGTCGATGCCCGGCATGGGGATGTAGATCCCTAGCCGCACGACCAGGAGCAGGGCCAGGGTGGTGAGCACCCGGTCGCGCAGGCCTTTCGACTGAATCAGCTGGCTGAGGATTTCCCCGGCACTGGGGTTGCGACCCCGGCTAAGCAACATGGTGAGTTGGGCGGGAGGGCGTGGAAGACACGCAAAAAAAGCCGTCGGCCGAACCTAAGGGCATTGCCTCAGGTCAAGTCAGACGGCTCAGACCTTAGGCGGCAGGGGCCCCAGGTGGATGCGGACAGGATTTCAGATGATTTCGCAGCTGCCGCCAGCGGCCTCGATCTTGGTGCGAGCGCTGGCGGTAAAAGCGGAGGCCTGAATGGTGAGTTTCACCGTCAGTTCCCCATTGCCGAGCACCTTCAAGGGGTGTTTCGGGCTGGTGACGATGCCATCTTTGACGAGTGAATCGAGATTCACGGTGCTGCCTGCCTTGAGGTCGGCGAGCTTGGCCACGTTGATGATGGTGAATTCCTTGTGGTTCACCAGCTCAAAGTGCTTGAGCTTGGGGATGCGCCTGTAGAGGGGCATTTGGCCACCCTCAAAGCCAGGACGGGTGGGACTACCCGACCGGGACTTTTGGCCACGCATGCCGAAACCGCAGCTTGCGCCTTGGCCAGCGGCAATGCCCCGGCCCTTGCGCAGTTTGCGGCGCCGGGCACCGGGGTTGGACTTGAGGGTTTGGAGAGTGAGCGTCGTCATGGGGAACCTCAGGAGTAAATCTGCTCGAGGGAGATGCCCCGCTCCTTGGCGGTCTCCTTGTGGGTGCGAAGGCCAGCCAGGGCCACCATCGCAGCGCGGGCGTTGTTCAAGGGTGTTTTAGACCCCAGGCGCTTGGCGAGCACGTTTTTGATCCCGGCCAGCTCGAGCACCGTGCGGATCGAACCACCCGCGATTACACCGGTACCCGGTGCGGCGGGACGGATCAACACACTGGCAGCACCATCGCGGCCATTGCTAAGGGTGGGGATGGAGCTCTGGCGGGTGAGGGGCACCTTGACCAGATGCTTCTTGCCATCGGCGACGCCCTTGCGAACGGCTCCGATCACATCGCCGGCTTTGCCGACGCCCACGCCCACTTGACCGCGCTCGTTGCCGACGACAACGATGGCGCGGAAGCTCATTTTCTTACCGCCTTTCACGGTTTTGGAGACGCGGCGAATTTGGATCACCCGCTCCTGCCATTCGGAGTCCCGTTCTTGACCCCGACGGTTGTCGCGGCCCCGGCCACCACCACGGCGGTCGCCGCCACGGCTGTCACCGCCCCGGCCACCGCCTCCGCGACGCTCCTGTTGGCCTTCGGCCGCGGCAGGAACATCCGAGGCAGCCGGAATGACGTTGGATTGAATCTGGTCGTTGGTTTCGGTCATGGTGAGAGCAGGGATCAGAACTGAAGGCCCGCTTCCCGGGCGGCGTCAGCCAGGGCTTTCACCCGGCCGTGGTACAGGTTGCCGCCGCGATCGAAGACCACCTGCTGGATGCCCTTGGCAAGGGCGCGCTGGGCCACCATCTCACCGACGGCCACGGAGGCATCGCAGGTGGAGCTGGTTTGCAGATTGGTGCGCAGATCCTTGTCGAGGGTCGAGGCTGCACAGAGGGTGTTCTGGGCAGCGTCGTCGATCAGCTGGGCGTAGATGTGATTGTTGGAACGGAACACGGCCAAACGGGGACGGTCGGCCGTGCCGGAGAGATGGCGACGCAGGCGGCGGTGACGCTTCTGGGTCTGCTGTTTGCGGGAAGTGGATGACATAGCGATACAGGGTAAAGGCGCGGAGGCAGACCTTATTTCTTACCGGTCTTACCGGCCTTACGCAGGATGCGTTCACCCTCGTACTTGATGCCCTTGCCTTTGTAGGGCTCGGGAGGACGAATCGCACGCACCTTGGCAGCTTCGTTGCCCACCAGTTCCTTGTTGGCTCCGGAGACGAAGACGGTGGTGTTGCCTTCGACGGCGAAGGTGACGCCATCGGGGGGAACCATTTCCACCTGGTGGCTGTAGCCAGCACTCACCACTAGCTTTTTGCCTTGAACGGCGGCGCGGTAGCCCACGCCAACGATCTCGAGCTTGCGGCTGTAGCCCTGGCTGACGCCTTCCACCATGTTGGCGACGAGGGTGCGGCAAAGACCATGGCGCTCACGGGAGCGTCGGGTTTCGCTGCTGGGGCTCACCACCAGGGTGTTGCCGTCCTGGGAGATTTGCACCCCTTCAGGAAGGGTGCGGCTGAGTTCGCCCTTCGGGCCCTTCACGGTGACGGCCAAGCCATTGAGGCTGACACTCACCTTGTCGGGGAGGGGAATCGGCGCTTTACCAATACGAGACATGGATCAATCTCCCAGTTCAGTAGACGTAGCAGAGCACTTCGCCACCGACGCCCTGTTTACGGGCGTCGCGGTCGCTCATTACTCCCTTTGAGGTGGAGATAATGGCCACTCCGAGGCCGCCCAGCACTTTGGGCAGCTGACGATTGTTCTTGTAAATGCGCAGGCCTGGCTTGCTCACCCGTTGCACGCAACGGATGGTGGGCTGGCGGTGCTTGCCGCTGTACTTCAACTCGAGTACCAGATGCTTCATCACGCCTTCACCGTCTTCGCGGATGGCGGCTATAAAGCCCTCCTGTTGCAGCACGTTGGCGACATTACGCACCAGCCGTGAAGCGGGGATTTTCGTGGTCTCGTGACGTTTCTCACTCGCATTGCGAATGCGGGTGAGCATGTCGGAAATCGGGTCG
>CAIYSK010000301.1 GCA_903928835.1 uncultured cyanobacterium | reverse complement strand
TGGTGCCTTTGGGAGACCTGGCCAGTGGCGAGGCCCCTGCCCCTGGCGCAAGTTCGATCGCCGCCTACCTAGGGCTGCTGCACCAAGAGATTGCAATGGCTCCCCTGGGGCCTCCGCTCTCCACGGTCTATTTCGGTGGCGGCACCCCCTCCCTGCTCACGCCGCACCAGATCACCGATCTGGTGCGGGCTTTGGGATCCAGGTTTGGCCTGGCCCCGGGGGCGGAGGTCACGCTGGAACTGGATCCGGCCAGTTTTGACCAGCAGCGGCTGGGCGGCTATCTGGTGGGGGGGATCAACCGGGTCAGCCTTGGCGGCCAGAGTTTCGATGACCAGGTGCTCTTGGACCTCGGGCGGCGCCACCGGGGCGCCGATGTGGTGGAGGCGGCGCGCTGGTTGTCGGAGGCTTGCCTGGAAGGGCGCCTGGCCAGTTGGAGCTTGGATTTGATCCAGGGGGTGCCGCAGGTTGTTGGGGCGGGCCTGGATGCCTGGGGGCAGCAGCTCGAGCAGGCGATTGCCCTCCAGCCCCCCCATCTCTCGGTCTACGACCTGAGCATCGAACCGGGCACCGTGTTTGAGCGGCGCCAGCAACAGGGAGCCCTGGCCCTGCCGGATCCGGACCTTGGGGCAGACCTGATGGATCTCACCTGGAGCGCCTTGGCCGCGGCCGGCTATGGCCACTACGAAATCTCCAACTTCGCCAAGCCAGGCCACGCCTCCCGCCACAACCGCGTCTATTGGAGTGGCGCCGGCTGGTGGGGCTTTGGCATGGGGGCCACCGGGGCCCCGTGGGGCGAACGGGTGGCCAGGCCCCGCACCCGGGAGGCCTACGCCGCCTGGCTCGCCCAGGAGCTGGGGAAGGGGGGCATCGATGGACGCCGCGCCGAGGCCGCAGCACGAACGCCGGCCAGGGGGCTCCCCCTCGATGAGCGGCTGATGGTGGGACTCAGGCGCCGCGAGGGGGTGGCGATGGAGCCGTTGCTTGCCCTGCAGGGCTGGGGCGCCCAGGAGGTGGCGCGGCAGGTGGCCCAGCTGCGTCAGCGGCTGGCAGCCCCCCTGGAGGCTGGCTGGCTGGTGATTGAGGGTTCGCGCTGGCGGTTGAGCGATCCGGAGGGTTTGGCGCTCAGCAATGGGGTGCTGCGGGAGCTGCTGGCTTGGTGGCAGGAGCAGTTGGATGGCATAGCCCCCCAATCCAGCCGCGCAGGGCTTCTGCCCCTAGAGCCCGCCCTTGGATCAAGGGCGGGCTGAACGGGGGTTGGCGGCTCGTTAGGCCGAGGAGGTCGGCTGTGACGCGCACCTGCCCGTCACAGCGCTCGCCAGCCCCAATGCCAATCACCGGGATGGCCAGGCTTTGCTGCAGTTCCCCGGCCAGCTCGCTCGGGATGTGCTCGAGCACCACCGCAAAACAACCGACCTGCTCCAGGGCCAAAGCCTGGCGCTTGAGCGCTTCCTGGCTGGCTGTGCTGTTGCCCTGGCGGCGGTAGCCCAGTTGGTGGACGGATTGGGGGGTCAGGCCGATGTGCCCCATCACCGGGATGCCGCTGCGCACCAGGCGATCGATCACGGCGAGGGTTTCGGGCTCGGCGCCCTCGAGCTTCACCGCCGCCGCCGGGGTTTCCTTGAGCACCCGGCCGGCCGCGGCCACGGCCTCATCCGGGCTGCATTGGTAGGAGAGGAACGGGAGATCGCAGATCAACAGGGGCTGGTGGGCCTGGGCTGCTGCGGCCATGCCCCGGGCGGCGGCACGGCAGTGGTGGAGCATCTCGTCGAGGGTGACCGGCAGGGTGGTGCTGTGGCCCAGAACCACCATGGCCAGGGAGTCGCCCACCAGGATGGCGTCGGCGCCGGCTTCGGTAACGACGGCGGCTGAGATGGCATCCCAGGCCGTCAGCACACTGATCGGCAGGCCCGCCTGTTTGCGGCTGGCGAGATCAGCGGGGCGCAGGGGCACGACCAGCAGCTTCGGGGGAAGCCATTGCTAGCATCCACGCGACTCGGACCCACGCGGCCCTGACGCCTAAATCTGGTCAGGACCGGAAGGTAGCAGCCACACCGAATTTGTTGCGGGTCGCCGGCTTCCACCTTTCCACACTTTATTCCTGGGTCTTCCGACTCCTGCT
>CAIYSK010000300.1 GCA_903928835.1 uncultured cyanobacterium | reverse complement strand
GCTTTGGCTACAACACCCTGGTGGTGGACTACCGCAGCCTGCCCCAGCTCCAGGCCCTGGGTTGCCCGGTGATCTTTGATGCCACCCATGCCGTGCAGCAGCCCGGCGGCCAGGGCACCAGCTCAGGCGGCCAGCGGGAATTCGTGGCGCCCCTGGCCCGGGCGGCGGTGGCGGTGGGCGTGGATGGGCTGTTCCTGGAGGTGCATCCCGATCCCACCGTTGCCCTGAGCGATGGACCCAACATGGTGCCCCTGCACCGCCTCAAGGCCCTACTGAGCCAATTGGTGGCCCTGCGGGCCGTGGTGGCTGAAGGCCTGGCAGTGAGCGTGCTGTGAGGCGCCTGTGATTCGCCGCCTCTTGGTCTCCAAACGCCTCAAGCAGGTACGCCTTCTGGTCTGTGATGTGGATGGGGTGCTCACCGATGGCGGCCTCCACTACGACGAGAGAGGAGGTGTGGTGAAGCGCTTCGATGTGCGCGATGGCCTGGCCATTCGGATGCTGCAGCGCGCTGGCATCGAGGTGGCCTTCCTCAGCGGCGGCCGCAGCGGCGCCATCGAGCAGCGGGCCCGACACCTCGATATCCAGCATTGCCTGGTGGGCGTGGGCGACAAGCTGGCTGCCCTCCAAGACCTGCTGGATCAGTTGGATCTAGGCCCTGAGCACACCGCCTTCATCGGCGACGACCTCAACGACCTCACGGTGCGCCCCGTCGTGGGGCTGCTGGTGAGCCCCGCCAATGGGGCCCGGGGCCTGCGCCGCCAAGCCGATTTGGTGCTGCGCCAAAACGGCGGCGATGGGGCCGTACGCGAACTGGCCGAACTGCTGCTGCACCAGCGGGGCCATTGGCAAAGCCTGAACCGGGAGGGTTGGCGCGACACAAACAGCTAATCGACTTGGGACTTACCGGTTAGCCGCCACCAGCCCCCGGGCCTGCTCCAGCTGCTCTGGCGTATCCACCGAAAAGCAATCCGCCGCTACTTCGTAGGTGAGCAGGGGGATGCCTGCTTCGACCAGCCGCAGCTGCTCCAGTTTTTCCAGGGCCTCGAGGGGCGAAACAGGCAAGGCCTGCCAGCCGGCCAACACATCGGCGCGGTAGCCATACAGCCCCACATGGCCCCAAAAGGTGGTGCGGCTGGTCCACTGGTCGGGGTCCAGATCGCGCACGTGGGGCAGGGCGCTGCGGGAAAAGGTGATGGCGCGGCCGTCATGGGCGCGGAGCACCTTCACCACATTGGGATCGTGGAGCTTGGCAGCCGCCAGGGGGTAAACAGGCGTGAGCACTGCTGGGCGATCCCGGGCCCCAAAGAGTTCCACCATGGCTTCAATGATGGCCGGATCCAGCAAGGGCTGGTCTCCTTGCACGTTGATCACCAGGGTCTGATCGAAAGCCTGTCCTCCTGCCGCCGCCACCAGCTCATCCACCACGCAAGCCAAGCGCTCACTGCCGGAGCTGCAGGATTGGGGGGTGAGCAGGGCGCGATACCCCCAGCCCTCGACAGCCTCTTGAACGACCTCGCTATCGGTGCAAGCCACCACCGCCCCAACGCCCTTTGCCTGGGCGCAACGCTCCAGCACCCGGCGCAGCATCGGCTGACCGCCAATGTCGGCCATCACCTTGCCGGGCAGCCTGGCCGATTCCAAGCGAGCCGGAACGGCCACCACGACAGGAGGGCTGGTCATGGCGGGCGGGCTAGGTCGGTGTCATTTTGACCCTCGTAGCGCCTGGCCCCAAGCCCGTGACCACCAAGCAACTTGTGCTCGCGGGCGGCGGCCACAGCCATGCCCTGGTGCTGCGCCGCTGGGCCATGCACCCCAAGCGGCGCCCCCCCGGCCTGATCAGCCTGGTGAACCGCCACAGCACCGCCCTGTATTCGGGCATGGTGCCGGGCCTGGTGGCAGGGCTCTACAGCCCAGAGGAGTGCGCCATCGACCTCAGGCGCCTCTGCGCCCTGACCGGCATCAGCTTCGTGCAAGCGGAGATCACGGCCGTGGATCTGGCCCGCCAGGAGCTAGTGCTCGAAGGCCGACCGCCCTTGGCCTGGGATCTGCTCAGCCTCGATGTGGGTGCGGCAGTGGGAGCAGCTGAAGGTGGGGAAAGCGGCGGGGGCAGCCCAGGGGCCTTGCCCGTGAAGCCCCTAGAGCCCTTTTTGGCCTGGTGCCAAGGCCTGGAAGCACCCCAAGCGATCAGCATCCATGGCGGAGGGGCGGCCGCCGTGGAG
>CAIYSK010000299.1 GCA_903928835.1 uncultured cyanobacterium | reverse complement strand
CGCTGCGCATCTGCAGCAAAAACCCTGGAAAACTTAGGGTTTTCTGCGAATCCCCCCAAAAATTTATCCCCTGTTTCCATAGGATTCAGTCCATGCCGCTTGGATTGCCCCTTGGCCGATCACTCTGCGGGGCCCCTCCGGCGAACCGCCCTGTTTGATGCTGCCAAAGCCTCCGGCGGCCGGATGGTGCCCTTTGCCGGCTGGGAGATGGCCGTGCAATTTGAAGGTCTTGTCGCCGAGCACCAGGCCGTGCGCAGCAGCTGCGGGGTGTTCGATATCTCCCACATGGGGGTGGTCACCCTGCGCGGTGATGGTCCCAAAGATGCCCTCCAGGCCCTGGTTCCCACCGATCTGTTCCGCATCGGCCCTGGGGAGGCCTGCTACACCGTGCTCCTCAACGCAGCCGGTGGCATCCGCGACGATCTGATCGTCTACGACCGGGGCCAACGGGATGGCCAAGCCGAACTGCTGCTGGTGATCAATGCGGCCTGCGCCGAAGCCGACACCGCCTGGCTGTGTAGCCAGCTCGAACCGGCCGGCATCACGATCACCGATCGCAAGGGCGATGGCGTCTTGCTGGCGCTGCAAGGGCCCGAAGCCATGGCCAGGCTGGAAGCCCTCAGCGGCGCCAGCCTCGGCGGGTTGCCCCGCTTTGGCCACCGCGATCTGACCCTTAACGGCACGGCCCAAGCGGCCGCCGCGGGGGCCCAGGTGTTTGTGGGGCGCACCGGCTACACGGGTGAAGACGGCTGCGAGCTGCTGCTGGATCGCACCGCCGGCCTGGCCCTTTGGCAGCAACTGCTCAGCGAGGGGGTTGCCCCCTGCGGCCTGGGGGCCCGCGACACCCTGCGGCTGGAAGCCGCCATGCACCTCTATGGCCAGGAGATGGATGCCAGCACCACCCCCTTAGAAGCCGGGCTGGGCTGGCTGGTGCACCTGGAGATGCCCAAGCCCTTCATCGGCCGCGAGGTGCTCGAGCGCCAAACCGCCGAGGGGGTGGGCAAACGGCTGGTGGGGCTGAAGCTCCAGGGCCGTGCCATCGCCCGCCATGGCTACCCCGTGCTGCACAACGATCAGGTGGTGGGAGAAGTGACCAGTGGCACCTGGTCGCCCAGCCTGGGGGAAGCGATTGCCCTGGCCTATGTGCCCCCTGCCGCCGCCAAACTGGGAACGGAGCTGGCGGTGCAAATCCGCGGCAAGTCGGAGCCTGCCGTGGTGGTGAAGCGCCCCTTCTACCGGCGGGCCTAGGGCTCAGGTCCAGCTCTGAGCTGCCCAGATCCAGCGGGCGTCGCATGGGAAAATCCCTGCAGACTTACAGGGTGTTCCATGCGCAGCCACGGGTGCGGTGATCTGCGCATTGAATCCAGCGGCCAACCGGTGCAGCTCTGCGGCTGGGTGGATCGCCGCCGCGACCACGGTGGAGTGATCTTCATCGACCTGCGCGACCGCAGCGGCAGCGTGCAGATCACGGTGGATCCCGACCTCAGCGCAGACGCCTTCGCCGTCGCTGAACACCTGCGCAACGAAACCGTGCTCCAGGTGGAGGGCACGGTGCGCAACCGTCCCGCCGAATCGATCAACGACCGCCTGGCCACCGGCCAGATCGAGGTGCTGGCCAGCGCCATCACGGTGCTCAACAGCGTGCGCGGCAACCTGCCCTTCCAGGTGTCGGTGCACGACGACGAGCAGGTGCGCGAAGAACTGCGCCTGCGCCACCGCTATTTGGATCTGCGCCGCGAGCGCATGAACGGCAACCTGCGGCTGCGGGCCCAAACCATCCAGGCCGCCCGCCGCCACCTGGAGGACCAGGGCTTCATCGAGGTGGAAACCCCCGTCCTCACCCGCTCCACCCCGGAAGGCGCCCGCGACTACCTGGTGCCATCTCGGGTGTGCGGCGGCGAATGGTTTGCCCTGCCCCAATCCCCCCAGCTGTTCAAGCAGCTGCTGATGGTGGGCGGCATTGAGCGCTACTACCAGGTGGCCCGCTGCTTCCGCGATGAAGACCTCAGGGCCGATCGCCAGCCGGAATTCACCCAGCTGGATATCGAGATGAGCTTCATGGATCAAGAGCAGATCCTCGAGCTCAACGAAACCCTGATCGCCAGCATCTGGAAGGCCGTCAAAGGGGTTGATCTGCCCAGGCCCTTCCCCCGCCTCACCTGGCATGAGGCCATGGATCGCTTCGGCACCGATCGGCCCGACACCCGCTACGGCATGGAGCTCACCACCGTGAGCGACCTGGTCAAAGACATGGGCTTCAAGGTGTTCTCCGGCGCGGTGGCGGCTGGGGGCTCGGTGAAGTGCATCGCCGTGGCCGGCGGCAATGAGGCGATCAGCAACGTGCGGATCAAGCCCGGCGGCGATGTGTTCAGCGAGGCCCAGGCCGCTGGCGCGGGGGGGCTGGCGTTCATCCGGGTGCGGGAGGGCGGTGAGATCGACACCATCGGTGCCATCAAAGACAACCTCCCGGAGGCGATCAAGGCCGAACTGCTCGAGCGCACCGGCGCCGTGCCCGG
>CAIYSK010000298.1 GCA_903928835.1 uncultured cyanobacterium | reverse complement strand
TTGCCCATGGTGGTGAGATCAGGCGTGATCCCAAACTTGGCCTGGGCTCCGCCATAGCTGATGCGGAAGCCTGTCATCACTTCGTCGAACACCAACAGGGCGTCGTTTTCCTTGGTGATTTCCCGGATTCCTTCCAGGAAGCCCGGTTCAGGGGTGATGAAGCCAGCGTTGCCCACCACGGGCTCGAGAATCACACCGGCAATCTCCCCGGGGTTGTCGGCGAAGAGTTGTTTGACCGCTTCGAGGTCGTTGTAGGGCGCCGTGAGGGTGCTGGCGGCGGTGCTTTTGGGAACGCCGGGGGAATCGGGCAGGCCCAAGGTGGCTACGCCTGAGCCGGCTTTGACCAGAAACATGTCCGCATGGCCGTGGTAGCAGCCTTCGAACTTGATGATCTTTTCGCGGCCGGTGAAGGCCCGCATCAGCCGAAGCACCGACATGCACGCTTCGGTTCCGCTGTTGACAAAGCGCACCATCTCGACCGAGGGCAGGGCCTCAATCACCATCTCGGCCAGGGTGTTTTCCAGGGCGCAGGGGGCTCCAAAGCTGGTGCCCTTGTCGATGGCCGCATGCAAGGCCGCCAGCACCTCGGGGTGGGCATGGCCGCAGATGGCGGGGCCCCAGCTACCGATGTAATCAATAAAACGGTTGCCATCCACGTCCCAGGCGTAGGCACCCTTGACCCGGTCAAAGACCAGGGGCTGTCCCCCCACCGAGCGGAAGGCCCGCACCGGAGAGCTCACGCCCCCTGGCATCAGGGTCTGGGCGGCACGAAAGAGTTCTTGGGAACGGGTGGTGTTCAAGGAAGCAGCCAACGTCGGAGCGGAGGTGGCAGCGGCGTCCCAAAGGACATCCGCAGAAAAGACCGTCGCCCATCTTGACCCAGAACGGGATGGATTGCTTTCTCAGTAGGTTGAAACCATCAAGATCTGGTCTTGAACGGGTGAGCATCAACTGGCCCCAACTCGAGCGCCAACTGAGGCGCATCCTGCCTGGGAAGGCGGTGGTTGCGGCGCGCCAGGAGTTGCTCGCCTACGACTGCGATGGTCTCACCTTGGATCGCCATCAACCTCCTTTGGTGGTGTTGCCTGAGACCACTGAAGATGTGGCCGCGGTGCTCCGCCTCTGCCACCAAAGTGGTGTGCCCTTTGTGGCCCGCGGCAGTGGTACGGGCCTCTCCGGGGGTGCTGTGGCTGAAACCGAGGCCCTTGTGATTGCCACCAGCCGCATGCGCAGGGTGCTTGCGCTGGATCTCGAGAATCGCCGCATCACCGTGCAACCCGGTGTGATCAATAGTTGGGTGACGCGAGCCGTCGCGGGGGATGGGTTTTATTACGCCCCCGATCCTTCGAGCCAGGTGGCCTGCAGCATCGGCGGCAACATCGCCGAAAACTCCGGCGGGGTGCACTGCCTCAAATACGGGGTCACCAGTAATCACGTGCTCTCCATGGAGGTGGTGCTTCCCGATGGCAGCGTGATGACCCTCGGCGGTGAGCTGGATGAGGCCC
>CAIYSK010000297.1 GCA_903928835.1 uncultured cyanobacterium | reverse complement strand
TGCCCACGATCCTGGGGGAATTGGTGGCCGGGGTGCTGATTGGCGTGTCGGGCCTGCATTTGATCGTGCCTCCCGAAACCCATGCCCAATTGAATGCATCGGCCCTTGGCCTGTTGGCCTCCCTGGCCGACATCACCCCATCCCAGGTGCAGGACATCTACCTCGAGGGCTTCTCGAGTCTCCAGGCCGTCTCCCAGATCGGTCTGTTTGCCCTGCTCTTCCTCACGGGCCTGGAGAGCGAACTCGATGAGCTGGTGGCGGTGGGCCTGCAGGCCACCACGGTGGCCTTGACCGGCGTGGTGTTGCCCTTCGCCCTGGGCACCTTTGGCCTCTTTTACCTGTTCCATGTGCCGCTGATTCCGGCGATCTTTGCCGGCGCCGCCATGACAGCCACCAGCATTGGCATCACCGCCAGCGTGTTTGGCGAGCTGAAGTTTTTAAAAACCAAGGAAGGCCAAACCGTGATTGGGGCGGCCGTGCTCGATGACATCCTCGGCATCGTGATCCTGGCCGTGGTGGTGTCGTTGGCGGGCGGCGATGGGTTCAGTGTGGGCCCGATCGTGAAATTGGTCACGGCGGCGGCGGCCTTTGTGGTGGTGTCGTTGGTGTTGAGCCGCACGGCGGCCCCGCTGTTTGATTGGCTGCTCGACCAGCTCAAGGCCCCGGGCGAAGTGGTGGTGGCGTCGTTTGTGGTGCTCTCGCTTTGCTGTTTTATGGCCCAGGCCATTGGCCTGGAGGCGGCCCTGGGGGCCTTTGCGGCGGGCCTGATCCTGAGCAGCTCCAAGCACACCCACGCCATCCAGGCGGCGGTGAAGCCCCTGGTGGCCCTGTTCGCCACGATCTTCTTTGTGTTGATTGGCACGGGCATGGATCTTTCGGTGCTCAATCCCATGCAGCCCGAAAACCGCGAGGGCCTGATCGTGGCCGCCTTCCTGCTGGCGGTGGCCATCGCCGGCAAGGTGGCCTCGGGTTGGAGCTACGTGAGCGCTGAGAAAACAAACCGCCTGGTGGTGGGTTTGGGCATGCTCCCCCGGGGCGAGGTGGGCTTGATTTTCCTGGGCCTGGGCACCCAGGCCGGCCTGCTCACACCGCCGTTGGAGGCGGCGATATTGCTGATGGTGATTGGCACCACCTTCCTGGCGCCGATCCTGCTCAGACTGGTGCTCTCCAAGCAAGCCGCCGGTGCCGAACAGGCCGCCTAAGCCCAGCCCCCGCCTTGATCCCAGCCGCTGGGGCTTGAGCTGGGGGGGCTGGTTCGACAACCGCCATGGCGAGTGGTGGCTTTTGGCCCAATTGGCCCTGATCGCCGCCCACCTGCTGCCCCCCTATCCGGCCCCCGGCGCCTGGGGCTATGCCTGGCCCCTGCCCGTGGCCCTCTCGGGCGTGGTCCTGTTTGGCATTGGCATCCTTCTGGCGATCCAGGCCTTTTGGCGGCTGGGGCCCAACCTCACGCCCCTGCCCGATCCCATGCCGGGGGCGGCCCTGGTGACCCAGGGGGCCTATGGCCGCTGCCGCCACCCCCTCTATCAGGCGATTCTCATCTGCTCCCTCGGGGTCACCCTGGCCCTGGGCAGCCTGTTGCACCTGGCCTTGCTGCTGGGCTTGTGCGGGGTGTTGGGGGGCAAGGCCCGGCGGGAGGAGCGCCAGCTGGTGCTGGTGCATCCGGAGTACATCGCCTATCGGCTGGGCACCCCAGCCATCATTCCTGGTCTTCCCTGGCTCGACTGGCGAGCGCCGTAAACAGCCCCCAGCCCGCGGCGATTAAGCCCATGCTGCTGGCCCAACTGGGTCCCAGGGCCCAGCTCAAGCCCAGGTCCACCACCACCCCAACGGCCAGGGCGAGCAGCAGGCTGGTGGCAGCCAGCACCAGTTGTTGGGCCGATTCGGGCAGGGTGCCGGCAGCGAGCACCGCTTCGAACCGCGCCAGGGGCAGGCTCAGGGGCAAATACAGGGCCAGGGCCCACAGGCCCATGCCCGGCAGGAAGGGCAGCCAATCGGGGGAGGGAAGGGCCAAGGGAGCGCCTGAGCCAGGGGCTCACAAGATCTGCCTAGCATCGCCCCCAGCGCTGTTGTTGGCGGGGGATTGTTCGTGGTGGCGTCAGTGGGCGTGTTGGGTTCTGAAAGCTGGAGCCACCTGGGCTATCCCGTGCACAGCCTCAGCCGGGGCCCCCAAGAGCCTGTGGGGCCGGCGATTTTGCTGGTGCATGGCTTTGGCGCCTCCACCGACCACTTCCGCCACAACATCCCTGCCCTGGCTGAACACCACGAGGTGCATGCCATTGATTTGCTGGGTTTTGGCCGTAGCGCCAAACCGGCTGAGCTGGCCTACGGCGGTGCCCTCTGGCGCGATCAACTCAGCGCCTATGTGGCCGAACGCATTGGCCGGCCCACGGTGCTGGTGGGCAATTCCCTCGGCGGTTTTGCCGCCCTGGCGGCCGGGGCAGCCCTGGGCGATCAGGCGGCCGGGGTGGTGCTGCTCAATGCGGCGGGGCCCTTCAGCGATGAGCAGGCTCCGCCTAAGGGTTGGGGCAAGATCGCCCGCCAAACCATCGGCGGTGCCCTGTTCAAAAGTCCCGTGCTGCAGCGGATCCTGTTTGAAAACCTGCGCCGGCCGGCCACGATTCGCCGCACCCTCAACCAGGTCTACATCGACAAAACCAACGTGGATGAGGCCCTGGTGGAGGCGATCCGCCGGCCATCGCTTGATCCCGGCGCCTTTGGGGTGTTCCGCACCGTGTTCGATATCCCGAAAGGCCAGCCCCTCGATGAGCTGTTTGCCCAGCTCACCTGCCCGCTGCTGCTGCTCTGGGGCATCCGCGATCCCTGGATCAATGCGGCCGGCCGCCGCGGCGCCTTCCAGCGCCATGCCCCAGCCAACACCACCGAAGTGGTGCTCGAGGCGGGCCACTGCCCCCACGATGAGGTGCCAGAGCAGGTGAACCGGGCCCTGTTGGAGTGGCTGGCTGCCCTGGCTACGGTTGGGCCCAGCCCTGAGCCCTCCGATGACCCCCAGCTCCCCGTCCCTGCAGCTGCGCTCTGAGCCCTACCCCCATTGGTCGTTCACCACGGCCACCGGCGATGAGCTTCGGATCGTGCCCGAGCGGGGTGGCCTGGTCACGGGTTGGCGCAGTGGCGGCCAGGAGTGGCTCTACTTCGATGCCGAGCGCTACGCCGACCCCACCAAATCGATCCGCGGCGGCATCCCGGTGCTGTTCCCGATCTGCGGCGGCCTCGCCGGCAGCCCCCTGCCCCAGCACGGCTTTGCCCGGGATCTGCCCTGGCAGCTCGAGGAACTCAGCGAATCCGGCGTGCGCCTGCGCCTGGTGGACACCGACGCCACCCGGGCGCTGTTTCCCCATGCCTTCACCCTGGAGCTGGACTATCGCCTGACGCCCGGCTGCCTGGCGATCACCGCCCGCGTCAGCAACACCTCTGTGGTTGATGGCGCTTCTGCAGGTGGGGTGACCGCGCAACCCTTGCCCTTCAGCCTGGGGCTCCATCCCTACTTTGCGGTGCAGGATCTGGCGGCCGTTCGCCTGGAAGGCCTGCCGGAGCGTTGCTTCGACCACATCCCCATGGCCGAGGCGGCCACCGCCGGCCAGCTGGAGCGGTTGACCACGGGCGTGGATTTCCTGGCCCACCCCAGCGGCGCCGTGCGCTTGGTGGATGCCGCCGCTCCTGCAGGGGGCCGTTGGATTGCGATGGAAACCCAGGCGCCCCTGGATCTGGCCGTGGTCTGGACAGAACCCCCCCGGCCGATGGTGTGTCTGGAACCCTGGACAGCACCGCGGGGTGCCATGGCCAGTGGCGATCGGCTGCTGCAGGTGCCACCCGGCGAGACCCTGGAGCTCGCCTGCGTTTACAGAGCCGGCGTGGGTTGAACCCCCGGTAGGCGGCCACGGGCCAGCTGCTGTTTGGGATCGAATTGGCGTTTGATCGCCTCCACCATGGGCCTGGACGGGGCATCCAGCCAGGCCGGCAGCTCGCTTCCGGCCGGTTGCTTGAGCACGGTGAGGTAGCCGCCCAGCTGGTGGCAGAGCCGCCGCAGGGCCTCGGCCCTGTAGCTCGGCAGACCGGCCGCAGTCGCCCAGGCGTAACCCAAGCCACTGCCGGCGCTGATCACCACGCCCAGGGCTTCCAGGTTGGGCTGGCTCAGCTCCCGGACGAGTTCGGCGCAGCCACTTGGCTTCACCCCCAAGCGCAGCAGCCAGGCTGGATTGGTGTTGTGGTCGCTGTCGCTTGGCGTGGGTCCGCGGCCCTGGATTTCGCGGGCTGCGAGGGCCTCGCGATCGAGCACTTCGGCCCCGAGGCCAAACTCTTCCGCCTTCGCTTGGAGGCAGCTGATCTGCTCGGCCAGGGTGGGTCCGCTGATGCTGGCCAGGCTGATCAGTAGGCCCCAAGGTCCAGGACCCTGCCGCTGCCAATCCACCCGCTCGGGGCTGAGGCTCGATGCCAGCAGCCACTGGCTCAGCGTTGCCAGCCCCTCGAGCTCACCGGTGATCCACAGGCCCCGGCGCTCGGTTGGGATGGGCAGGGTGCGCAGGTTGAGCTCGGTGATCAGGGCCAGGGAGCCCCAGCTGCCGGCCAACAGACGCATCAGGTCGTAGCCGGCCACATTTTTCACCACCTGGCCGCCGGCCTTGGCGGCGGTGCCATCGGCCCGCAGCAGGCTGATGCCAATCACCTGGTCGCGGATGCCCAGATAGCGCTGCCGGAAGCCCCCGGCCAGCCCCCGGGCCACCAGGCCGCCAACACTGCCCTGGCTGGGTTGGCCCCAGGGGACATCCACCGCCAACCACTGCCCGTGGTGGGCAAGAGCCGCTTGCAGCTCTACCAGTGGTGTACCGGCCTGTACCCCCACGGTGAAATCCCCGGGGCTGTGTTCCAGGATTTGGTTGAGCTTCTGGCAGCTCACCACCGCGCTGCCGGGGCTCACCGGCGGCCCCCAATCCAGGCGGCTACCCAACCCGGCGGGCAGCCAGGGGGAGGCCTGCTGGTGCAAGGTGCGCACCAGCTCCTGCAGCTCGCTGGGCTCAGGGGTCATCACGGCACGATGGTGCCATGGCCGGTCGCTTCAAGATCGTCGTCCTCGATGACGACCCCACCGGATCCCAGACGGTGCACAGCTGTCCCCTGTTGCTGCAATGGGATCGGGCCAGCCTGCTCGAGGGTTTGGCCCGCCCCTCGCCGTTGCTGTTTGTGCTGGCCAACACCCGGGCTTTGGCCCCCGAGGCGGCGGCGGCGCGGGTTCAGGGGATTGCCCGGGCCCTGAAGGGGGCGATGGCCGAGCTGGATGCTGCCGCCGGCCCTGATGCTCCAGGGATCGACCACTGGTTGATCGTGAGCCGCGGCGACTCCACCCTGCGGGGCCACTACCCGCTCGAAGTGGATGGGCTCGAGGCCGAACTCGGCCCCTTTGATGCCACATTTCTGGTGCCGGCCTTTTTGCAGGGCGGCCGCACCACGGTGGCGGGGGTGCACCTGCTCCATGGCGAGCCCGTACACACCAGCGCCTTTGGCCGCGATGGCCTGTTTGGCTACGGCACCAGCTTTTTGCCCGATTGGGTGGCCGAAAAAACTTCGGGCCGTATCCCCGCAGGCCAGGTGGAGCTGCTGGGGCTCAAGGAGTTGGAGGGGGCGGGGCAAGACCTGCTCCAGCGCCTAGCCGGGCTGGAGGGCAATCGCTGCGTGGCCGTGGATGCGGAGCGGCCGCAGCAACTGGGGGCCCTTGCCGCTGCGGTGCGGGAGCTCACGGCGCCATCTGCCGCCGAACCCTGGGGCCGGCCGCGGCGGTTCCTCTCCCAATCGGCTGCCAGTTGGATTGAGGCCCTGGCCCAATTGTCGCCCCAACCGCTCGCTCCAGCGGGGCTGGCCAAGTTGCGGCGGGTGGTTGCGGGCGGTGTGCCCCTGCCGGGTTTGGTGCTGGTGGGCTCCCACGTGCCCCTGGCCGATGCCCAGCTGGAGGTCCTCCTGGCGGAACCCGGCTGCGGCGGGGTGGAGATC
>CAIYSK010000296.1 GCA_903928835.1 uncultured cyanobacterium | reverse complement strand
GCCTTGTCACGTCGTGACTGTGATGCCTTGTCACAGCAATTCTTCCGTTGTGGCTGAATAGGCAGAAGCCGAAGCAGCTGGGATGGCTTGTAACAAGGACCGGTGGCAGTGCATCAGCCAGTGCGGGTCCTGCTGCCGCCTGGATCCGGGCGAACGCCAAGACGCCCTTGGAGCCCTGAGCGAATCCCAACGGGAGCTCTACCTCTCGATGGTGGGAACCGATGGCTGGTGCATCCACTTCAACACCGGTTCCCGCAGCTGCAGCATCTACGACACCCGCCCAGATTTCTGCCGCGTCAGCAATTTGATGAGCCTTTTTGGAGATAGCCCAGATGGGGATGCAGGCAATGCCGATCGCTTCGCCATTGCCTGCTGTAAGCAACAAATCCGCAGCGAACATGGCGGCCGTGGCAGGGTGATGCGCCGATTCCTCAGGGCGATCCGCCGGCAGCCATGAGTACCGATCCCGAAGCCAGCCAAGTCCAGGAACCTGACCAACCAGATCAGCCTGACCAACCAGACCATGGTGCCCCAATCCAGGAGAACGGATCGGCACCCTCCTGGAGCGTGGCCTTCATCACCACCTTCACCACGGTCTTTCTGGCTGAATTAGGCGACAAGACCCAACTTGCTGCCCTGTTGCTGTCTGCCCAGTCCGGCAAGCCTGGGGTGGTGTTCCTTGGGGCCTCCCTGGCCCTGATCTGCTCCAGCTTGGTTGGTGTTCTGCTGGGCCGATGGCTCGCCAGATTGATGCCCCCCCAACAACTGGAACGGTTGGCCGGGATCTTGATGGTGGCCCTAGGCCTCTGGCTGGGACGGCAGGCGGTCGTGGCCCTAGCCCCCGCATCCCTTCCCCTGACTTGACTCAGCACCATTGACTTGAACCGCAACCATGGACCTCGCCCTACTCGCCTCCACCTTTGTCACGGTTTTCCTGGCCGAATTGGGCGATAAAACCCAATTGGCGATTGTCACGATCAGCGGCACTTCCACCCGGCCTGGGGCCGTGTTTGCTGGCAGTTCCGCGGCCTTGGTCTTGGCAAGCCTGCTCGGGGCCGCCGCTGGGGGTTCCCTCTCGGCGGTGATCCCAACCAACCTCCTGCAATTGGCCGCCGCTGGGGGATTTCTCGTGATTGGACTGCGCCTGATCCAACGCTCGAGCACTGGCGGGGAGGCGGTGGACGAGGCAGGAACCTAAGGGTCCTTAGACCCCCTAATGTGGTGACATAAGGCCTGGCGGCCGTGGGCATCGCTCCGAGCCCAGACTGCCCAGCCCCATTTCCCACCTTGCTGCGCCCTTAGGGGCCACCCGAGGTGGTCTCCCTCCAACCAGCTGACCAAGCCGATGAAGTTCACGGTCGCCGACCTGCTCGACCAGCTTCCCGCAGAAGAAGCCCTGCCCATTGCCAAGCTGGAAAAGGCCCTTGGCCTCAGCCAAAAAGCCGAGAAGCAGCAACTGCGGATCGGTGTGGATGGCCTTATCAAGCTTGGGGTGGTGCAGGAAGTTGAAGACGGCATCCAGCGCCGGGAAGACCCGGAATTCATTCCCGCCAGGCTGCGTTGCTCAAGCAAGGGCTTTTGCTTTGCCCTGCGGGAAGACGGTGGCGAGGACATTTACATCCGCGACCACCAGCTCAACCACGCCTGGAATGGCGACCGGGTGCTGGTGAAAGTGACCCGTGAGGGGGGCCGCCGCCGTTCACCAGAAGGTGGGGTGCAATGCATTCTCGAGCGCCGCACGGCCTCCTTGCTCGCCCAGGTGGAACAGCACGAGTCACGTCTCGTTGCGACTCCCCTCGACGACAGACTGCTCACCAGCATTGAGCTGCCCGAAGGCGACGCCCAACACCTCGATCCAGATCGCACCTCCGTGGTGGAAGTCCTTGTGGATCGCTATCCCGTTGGCCAGTTTTCGCCCCAGGGGCACGTGGCCAGGCAGCTCCCTGTCAAAGGAGGGGATGCCGCCGATCTCGACCTTCTGCTCACCAAGCATCACCTGCATGAACGCGCCGCAGCGCCACGGGCCACGCTGAAAGCCCTAGCCCCCAAGGACCGCGCCGACCTCACCGACCAACCAGCGCTGTTGCTCCAGGGGTGGTCCGGCAAGGAAGCCCCTGGTGGAACGGCCATCTGCCTGGAAGAGCGCGATGGCGGCTGGACCCTTTGGGTGCACAGTCCTGCCGTGGCTGAGCGGGTGGGCCTGGGTTCCGCCCTCGACCTTTGGCTGCGCGACCAGGGCGAGGCGCTCTGTGTGGGTCGTCAGTGGCTGCCCCTCCTCCCATCTGCCCTCGCCAAGGCGGCGGCTTTTACTGCCGGCGAGGACCAGGACGCCCTCTCCGTAGCCCTTGAGCTCGATGGCGAAGGCACGTTGGAGCACTACCGCTTCAGCCGGAGTCGGATCAAACCCGTCGCCACGGTCGATGCTGCGGCCCTGAATGCCCTAGCGGAACGCAAGCCCAAGAGCCGCACGGTGCCTGCTGCTCTCAAAGCCATCAAAGACCACCAGCAACAACTGGAAAACCTGGTGGCCGTGGCGGAACTTCTGCACCGGCAACGGCTCTCCGAGGGATCCATCGACCTGGATCTCGGTCTACCAGCCATTGACAGCCTGGGAGATTTGGCTGTTCCTGGCCCAGACAGCCCCCTGCACGGCTGGTTTGTCCAACTGCCGATGCACCACCCCATGGCCCTGGTGCGGGAGTGCGTTCTGGTGGCAGAACGGGCCCTAGGTCAGCACCTCTCAGCCCTCTCCCTGCCAGCGCTGTTTGGCACCAACGCCGCTGCCGATCCCAACGACCTCAACGACGTTGCCAAGGCGGCCCTAGCCCTCGACATTCCCCTGGAACTCAGCGAAGAGGGTGATGCCAGCGCAGCCGAATTGGCCGCCGCTTTTGCCACCACCGATCGCAATCGGGCCCTGCAACAGCAACTGCAAGGAGCCCTCAAGCCGATTCTTTTAGCGAGCGAAACAGGAGACCATGCCCTCGCTGGCCTCAAGGGTGACGGTGCGGCCCTCGCCCCCTGGTGTTCACCGGCACTCCATTACGCCGATCTCTGGAACCAGCAGGTTTTGGTGTTGCTACTCACCGAAGGCAAGGATCGCCCCAGTGTGCGCCACAAAACCAGTGTGGACCTCAGCTCCGACGCCTGCCTCGGGGCCATCGATTGGCCGCTGCTCGCCCCCAGTGCCCTGAACCCTTACAAACAGGCCCTCGAGCATGGCCTAGTGCAACGCCTCAACGGCCGGATGCGTTTCATGGCTGAACTCCACAAGGATCTGCTCTCGATGGCCCAGGCGCGGCAAGCCGAACCCTTGGTAGGGCAGGTGTTGCCTGGCGTAATTAGTGGGGTTCAGAGCTATGGCTTTTTTGTGGAGGTGCCCCCCTCCCAAGTGGAAGGCCTGGTGCATGTGAGTTCCCTCAAGGACGACTGGTACGAGTACCGCTCCCGCCAAAACCGCCTCGTGGGCCGCAAAAACCGACGCACCTACAGGCTCGGCGACCAGGTCGAGGTGGAGATCCAAAAGGTTGATCCCCTGCGCCATCAAATTGACCTGGCCGTCGTCCTACCCGAGGGTGCTGATGGGGAAGAAGCCGGCGAAACCGAGTCCTTCGGTGGCCAAGACGACCCCTTTGCCCCCATTCCTGTGATCGCCGAGGCCTGAACCCAGTGGTCGCGGCCGATCCGATTGTTTTAGCCATCTCAGGGGCCTCGGCCCAACCCCTGGCCCAGCGGGCGCTCCAACTGTTATTGGAGGCCGGTGAAACCGTGGAAGTGGTGACCTCCAAGGGAGCGATTGGTGTGTGGCAAGCCGAGCTCGGCATCCGGGTGCCCCTCGAACCGCGTGCCCAGGAAGCCTTCTGGCGGGAGCGCACGGGGATGGCGGGGGGCCAGTTGCGTTGCCATCGCTGGAGTGACCAATCGGTAGGCATCGCCAGCGGTAGCTTTCGCACCAAGGGAATGGTGATCCTGCCCGCATCGATGGGCACGGTGGGTCGGATC
>CAIYSK010000295.1 GCA_903928835.1 uncultured cyanobacterium | reverse complement strand
GCCACGACCCCAGCAGCCACGAACAACTCTGGGGCTCCCTAGCTGGCCCGTTTGAGTTCGAGCGCACCCACGATTACAGCGCCGAACTGCCCAGCGACTGGCTCCAGGACTGACGTTCAGGCGCATTGGGGTAGGGGCGACCTGGGGCTCAGGCGCCCTTGACCATCAGGCGATCAGTTCATCCATGAAGGCCTGCTCCTCCTCTTCCGGGAAGGGATCAAAGGAGTCTTCCCGCTCCGCCGGGCTGGCCACGGCCTTGATGGCGGCCTTGGCACCGAGGGAGCCACCGTCTAGGGCATAGGCGGAGTTGCCCAAGCCTGCCAGCGGTTGGCGGCGGCTGCTTAGTAGGTCCTCTAGCCGGGTCAGCCGCTCCTCCGTGAGGGCCAGAATTTCGACCGTGTCGACGCCGATGCCCGTAACGACCTGGTCTTCGCGGGCATGGAGACTGCCGAGCTGCTGCTCCGCAGCCCCCAACCGTTCCTCCAGGTCAAGTAGGCGAAACATCAACGCCTCCGACACCTGGCTGAGGGCCTGGAGTTGCTCTCCGAGGCGATGTTGAAGCTGGGCTTGGGAGGGGGCTGGGGAGGGGGCTGGAGACTGGGCGGCCATTACAGAGCCCAAAGGGGTTGTGCCGGATGGTATCGGCTGGGGGCCAGGGCGCCAGGCGCCTGGTTTGTAACGATTCTGAAAGGGTCGTCCTGCAGCAAAACGGTCCCCATAGGATCAGGCGGCAGCCCTATGGGCTCGCCTGGAAAATCCTGTCCTGCAACGCTTTTCAAGGCGAAAGGTCAGCCCCCTTTCCTGGCGATTGCCCCTCCCCGTCTGCCTCCCATGCGCTCCGGCCCGCCCCCGGCTCCGGCGCTGCCCCGTTTCTCCCCTCGGCCCGCACGTTCATGACTCTTGCCAACGCTGCCTACCTGGGCATCGAGCGCTACGCCAACGCCTCCAGCAAGGAAAACTGGATTAATGGTTCCGAAACCGACAAGGCTGCCCTGATCCGCGCCGTGTATCAACAGGTGCTCGGCAACCAATACGTGATGGCCAGCGAGCGCCTCGAAGGCCCCGAATCGCTGTTCAAGCGGGGCTACCTGAGCGTGCGGGAGTTTGTGCGTCAGGTGGCCAAGAGCGGCCTCTATCGCGCCAAGTTCTTTGAGAACTGCAACGCCTATCGCTTCATCGAACTGAACTTCAAGCATCTGCTCGGCCGGGCCCCCCAGAACAAGGCCGAGATGCTGCACCACTTCACGATCCTGCAGGAGCAGGGTTTCGACGCCGAAATCGACTCCTACCTCGATAGCGCCGAATACCAGGACCGCTTCGGCGAAGAAGTTGTTCCTTACCTGCATGGCTGGAACTATTCCGTTGGCCAGCAAGGCCTGCAGTTCTCCTACATGCTGCAACTGAGCCGGGGCGGCGCCGGCGCCTCGGTGCGCGGTTCGGTGACCAAGAACCAATCCACCCTCAACCCCAGCGTTCACTCCGAGAGCCCCGTGCCGGTGGTGAGCCCCAGCACCAAGGCCGCCGCCTTCCGCAAGGTCAGCAGCGATGGCGTCACCCGCCAGGGTGTGGGCGCCGGCGAGGAAGGCCGCACCTTCCGCGTGGAGATCACCGGTTTCAACAACTACCGCCTGCACAAGCGCAGCAACAGGGTGCGCTTCATCCCCTTCAGCAAGATGCTGGAGTACCAGCAGCAAATTCACCGCGAAGGCGGTCGCATCGCCAGCATCACCCCGGTGAACTGACGCGCACCCTCAGGCGCACAAGCCAAACGGTGCCGGCCATCCAGCCAACCTTGAAGGTTGCTGCATTAAGGCACCCAACCGGCCTGCTTTCTCCCGTCCCATTCGTTCGCATCGACCCATGAAGGTTTCCACCGGATCCCGCGTCAGCGGCATCGATAGTGATCGCCAGGTGTCCCTCACGATCACCGGCCTCAACAACATCGACTACTCCCGCACATCGGATG